>JBGVFV010000116.1:0-2873 GCA_045121295.1 Candidatus Pelethenecus sp. | reverse complement strand
CCTTTACAATGCACTAATGCACTAATTATATTAAAACACATTTTAAAGAAAAAATCAATAAAAAAAAACAGAAATTATATTAAAAATATAAAATCTGTTTAGAATTTTAATTTATATAAATATTTTGAGGCAAACTTGGGTTTTTCATCTATTTGTGTTAACATGAAGAATCTTGATTCATCTGTTTGTTCTTCTTTATTTTCTTTCTTTAAAACAGCTTCTGTTTCAACTTTTATAATTGTTGGTTCTTTTACAACTTCCTTAACACCTGTAGGTTGTTGATTTTGATCAATAACATTCTTATCTCCACGTGGACGAACAATTACTCTTTGTCTTGCTTGTACTAAAACTAAAGCAATAACTAGAATTACTAATAACACTGCAACTATCATAGCAGTATAAATTGTTTCAGCTTTTATGAAGTTTTCAGATTCTCTATCAAAAATATCCGTTTTATATAAAGCAAGTACTAATAATCCACCAACTAGTAGTATGCCTAATAATACAGATATAATTGTTAATGTTCTTCTTTTTGGCGTCATAATTAGCACTCCCTTTTAAATCAAATATTAGATAGTGTCATCGAATAAAACAGGTTCTTCTGATTCTTCACTTTCTTCTTTAACTTCTTCTATGATAGGTTGTTCTTCAATTGTTTCAACTGTAACATCTTCTTCTTGTAAAGTCTCAACAATAGTATCATTAATTTCTTCTTTTAATGATTCTTCAATTTCTTGAATTTGTTCATCAGATAACTTTTCAGATTCTAATACTTCTTCAAGTTCGGTCTTTTCAACTAAAGGATTCTTTTGTTCGAAAATTTCTTTTCTAATTCTTTGTTTAGTACGTTTCCATTCTTCTTTATATAGCTTGTTGAAAGCTTTTCTTTGAAGATCTAACTCAAAGAATTTTTCTCTTGATGTAAAGTCATCTTCATCAGTCATCATACCGCAAATTAATCTAAGAGCATTCACCTTAGCATTTGCATATCTTGTTTCTTCAATTGCCGCTTCAGTTAAAGCTTTTGCATTCATAACTTCTTGGTTAGAAGCTTCAATTGTTTCTTTGATTGCTTTATTACATTCAGCAATAATTTTATCTTTTTCTTTAGCAAGTTTTTCAACTTCACTAGCAACAAACTTATCATTTTCAATCATCTTATTTCTCATTTGTTCGTTTTCATCTGTAATAACTTCATTCTTATGAGTAAGACTTTCTAAATGTTGATTATAATCAGTGTAAAGATCTTTCTTTTCTTTTTCGTATGTATCTTCTAATCCAACTATTTCATCATGATGTGCTGTATTAATTTCATCAATTTCAGCTTCATGTTTTTCAACTAAATCACTGATTTCATTAATATGTTCTTCTTTTAAATTTGTTACTTCTTTGATATGTTTTTCTTTAAGATCTGTTACTTCTTTTAAATGTTGTTGATTAAGATTATATATTTCTTCTTGATGTTCTTTGTTAATTCTAATGATTTCTTCCTTATAGAATTCAACTTCTTTTTTAAGATCATCAATAGTAATTTTTAATATTCTATTTTCTTTTTCCATTCCTGCCATTTGTTCTTTTAAAGCAAGAATTTCATTTTTTGCAACAACTAAATCCGCACTATCTTTTTCAAGTTGTCGATTTTGTTTTTCTAGTAAAAGCATGTATTCTTCCATGCCCATACCACTTTCAGTTACACGCTTTTTAAGAGCCTTAATTTGATCAGCGTTACGTTTAATTTCTTCTAAACGCTTGATTCTTTCTTCTTCATCATATTCTTCTTTTAACAAGGATTCTATATTGTTTCCGTATTTAAAAGATAAGAATGAAGTTAATGAAACTAATTCAATAATTTCATCAGCCATTGGTTCTTCGAATGGATGTAAATCTATTTTTACTTCTTCTAATGAATAACCTTTTTTATCATAACTAGCTAAATACTCATATAACGCAACAGCATTCTTGAAGTTATTGTTCATCTTCAAGACGTTTGTTTTAGTTATTGGAGGTTTAATCATCGGAGCCTTTGATACTTGAATCATTAAGTCTGTTGCAAGTAAGGCTTGTACATCATGAGAGAATGTATTAATTCTTTCTAAAATGCTTTTTGTTTTTTCATTAAGTAATGGATAAGGATTGTCTTTTCTATATTCAAAAATGTTTGTTTCAAAAGATAAAGTACGTGATTTAGTTTCTACCAACTTCTTCATCTTAAAATCACTCTTATATGTAGAAATTGCTTCTTGGATTTTACTAACTCTTAAATCAATAAAATCTCTTAAATAGCAAAGCATCATATATAAGAATCTATTTTCGTAAACAGTATAATCACTAATCTTTTCTACCATATAAAGCTTTTCAGGAAGAATATCATCTTCTTCATTTTCAGGAAGCTTTGTGATTAGATTACTATGTTTAGCAAGATGCTTAACAGAGTCCTTTGATACTTTTTTAACTTTTTCAATCGGAACAACTTCACCAATCGTTTCAATGAATTGTCGTTCTTCATTTACAGCCTTAGTAACGTATTCAATTTTACTTTCGATAAATTCAACCCAGTCCTCATCAATAGTACAATTGATTTTGATTGCTTCAAAAAATTCTTGTTCCTTATCGATTGATTTATAGTTTTTTCTTTCTCTTTTTAAATCACTATCTGGACCTGTTACTTTTCGGTAATCTATAAAAGCACGGTATAGTTTATTTAATTTTCCCACCATGCTCACCTCCTAGTATTAAGCATTACGAGCTATTCTTAAAATATACTCCTTACATAATGGCATTTGATCTACACCAAATACCTCATCTAAATAATTACATAATCCTTCAGATGCATTTCTAACGTAAACTGGATTTTGGGCTTCTAGCTTACGCAT
>JBGVFV010000115.1:0-6772 GCA_045121295.1 Candidatus Pelethenecus sp. | reverse complement strand
GCATATTTGTAATAAGTAATTCAATACCCAACCTGCTGCAGAACCACGACTACATCCTGTCATACATTCTGCCTCATTCCAAAAAATATCTAACATCTTATGAGTATTAATGAAATAACTAGACACTACTGCGTCTTTTGCCTTACTAATACCAATTAACTCAAACATTTCTAAGTCCAATCGTTTGAATGTTTCATACCATTCTTCTCTAGGTATTTTACGTTCTAATACTCCATCAAATGCTAATTTCATTAAATATTTATCGTATGAGTTGTCACTGTTTAACATTGTATGAATGTTTGGAAAGTCATTCTTTTTAACGAAACGTAATACGTCATGGTTGTAATTCCATTTAGGGGGTAGTGGAATAGTTGGTATCACTGTATGTTGTGCTAAATCATATTCTTCACATTGTTCCCAAATGTAGTTACTATTATCAAAACATTGTTCAATATACTTATTAGGTAAATAATACCCAATATGTGACTTAATCTCTTCATCACTCATGAAGTAAGTCGTTGCATAGAAACTGTCAACCTCACGACCACCACTACTATACGTATCTTCATCTTCGTCTGATTTTAAATAGGCTTTATGAATTTCTCTATCTGCCTCTGTTAAATAGTGAGAGTCCGTTGTAATAATGGCTGGTAATCCTAAGTTATAAATCCAACGGTTGACTATCTCTTGTTGTAAAGCAGTTTCCGTTTCATCATTCTTATGAGGCTGCATTTCCAAATAAAAATTATCCTGTCCGAACACATCATAACACCAATCAATAAAATATTTTGCAGAATCATATTCTTCATTAAGAATCTTAACTGCTAAGTATCCACCTAAACAGGCAGTACTTGCAACAATATGACCTGGTTCTGCGTCAATTACTTCCTCAATGTCCTCATAGAACGTTGGTCGTCTATCAAGACCTCTGTAATTGAATCCTTGTTTCCATGCTCTACTAGACAACTCCTGTAATTGTCTATGTCCTATTTCATCTTTTGCTAGTAGAATAAAGTGAAAGAACTTAATAGGCATTTTATTTGCTAGTCGTTCTTCTAAGTCTTGTTTGTCAACTAAGTAAATCTCATTACCTAAAATGACTTTAAAATCTTGAGGTATTTTGCCTTTTGTCTTTAACTTCTCTACTTCCTGTAACACTTTGACATGATTACCAATGTACTCATGGTCAGTAAGTGCAAAACCTTTTGAACCTAAAACATTCGCAACATAATCAATCATTACTGGTATTCTGTTTGTACTATCTTTAGTAACAAAATTAGAATACTCGGAATGATTGTGTAATAATATATTTCTACTCACTCTATCACTCCTTTACGATATTATTATATTATAAGCAAATAAAAAAATCAACCCCAATGGGATTGATTTTAAAATCTTCTTTGTCTTTTTTGTGTTGCAACTTTTGTATCAAATTCTACAATTTCAACCTGTGCAAATTGTTTACCAGCAAACTCATTAATTTTGAATTTACCAATTAGTGTTACTTCAATCTTTTTGTTCCCTACACTATCTCTTGAAATACCTCTGCGTTTAGCATTTTCACAAATAAACTCTTTATAAACTTCATCACCTGTGAATGGTCTAATAAATGCTATCTCTTGTCCATTAATCTCTGTTGTAAACTTCATCATAGTTGCCTTTGCACCTAATCGTTGAATATCTCCTGTTTCAATTTGTATTCCTGTAATGGCAAATAGTGGTTCTTCCATACCAAATCCACCCCAACTAGAATTGAACTGTCCTACACGTTTCACATGACTTTCTTTCAACTTAGAAATATCAAATTCAAAATCAACGTGCCAAATAGGTTCAGTATCTACATCTTGTAATTGTTCATTACACCATTCTTTAAGTTGTGGAATTTGCTCCCTTGTGAAAGTAATACCAAATGCGTTTCCATGTCCACTACATTCAATTAATCCACTTTGACTAATCCATTCATTAAAGTTTTCAATAGGATGTTCATCATATCCACGACCACTACCACCTTTGTCGTTTACTAGGATAACTGGTCGTTTATATTGATGTGCTAATCTGTTTGCAATTAAACCACTATGACCTGGTGATACAATTCCTGTTATATCAACAATAATGACTTTATCTGTTTCATCTACCATACTTTGTATTTCTTTTACTTCTTTCTTCACTTCATTATCTTGATGTGATTTAATACTCTTTGCTCGTCTTATAATGTTCTTTTGTAGACTCTCAATAATCGGCTCTTTGTTTGGATTATCTTTTGTCTTTCGTTGAGGTGTATACACTCTTTCCTCTTCAAAATTACAAATTGCTTTGAATAAATCAATTCTATCCTCTAATGTTCCCTGTCTAAATATCGCATTCATTAAAGGTGCTACATACCAACTAATTGTAGTAAAGTTACATTCACCTTTCATTGAATATTCCTGTTCTTCTACAATCGCTTTTAATAGTAAATTATTCTCTGCAAAATCTTCTAATCCTTGTAAACACAATCCTCTAGTTTCTAAGTTTCTTACATCTGCTAAATCTGCTAATTGTCCTAAAGTTACTAGAGGTAATAATGAGTCTAAGTGTGTTAATTCATGTGCTAAATCTAGTTCATACTGTTCTAAAAACTTGTAAACTACTCCGACTCCTGTTAAGTTAGTGTTTGGATATTTACCATCCATACAGTTCACTATTACCGCAGAAGTTGGTTGCATAGTATCAAATTCGTGATGGTCTAAAATTAAAATGTCATATCCTGCACTATATAACTCTTCATGGAATATTACATCACTTGAACTACTGTCGGGTATAATTAACAATGTTGTTTCTTTAGGGATACGCTCTACAATATCAAAATTAAGTCCATGACGTTTACCCTCATTACAATCAAATGTAATTGGTATATGTGGGTATCTTTCTTTATGCCATAAATAATACAATGCTCCACTTGTTAATCCATCCACATCAACATCAAATATTAAGTGAATATGACTAAACTCGTTATCCAAATGTTTCCACAATAAGTCTAATGCCTCTTCCATGTAACTAAACTCATAAGCTGAATTATAATAATCACAATAATGTCCACTATCAACTCTTAATAATGAGAGAGGGTCTGCTACCCCTCTCATTTCTAATAATTCCTCTAACAATCTTTCGTCTGTCATTCTATCTAATGAACGTTTGCTTTTCACTACGTACTTCAATATAATCATTCCTTTTCATAATATTCCCAACATAGTTTTTCGTGTGTTATAGGATGAAAACCAGCAGTTTTCGTTAATCCTCTACAACACTTACTAATATCCCCATCTTTTCCTGTTTCCTTTTTTAACCATTCTTTAGCATCTTTTATTGTTAAGAATATATCTCCTGTATTCAAACATATTACTTTTGTTGCTTGTGGATTTTTACTACCTTTTCTAGCTTCACTTTTCTTTTTCTTTGTTTCTTTTGTATCTCTTCTCTTTTTTTGTGACTCGCTCATTTTTCTTCTTGTTTCGTCTGAAAGGTTTTCTTTTTTATGACTTTCTCTCATTAATTCAATGGATTCTGACTTGTGTTTTTTACCTTTCATATATGTTTCTTTTCCTAGTTTTGCCTCACTTATTTTTTGTTTCGTTTCGTTTGAATGTTGTTTGCCCCACATGGGGTTATTTTCACCTTTAAAACCAACGGTACCATCACCACCTAGTGTTGAGTTATAACCGTTTTTATAACTATCATATTTCCATATATAGTACTTTTCCCATTCTTTTAAGTCTTGTAATAGTTCTTCTTCTGTATTAGCTTCTACGACTCCTATAATTTCATGATTAAAATTATCCCATCCATATTTTATAATAGCATTTGCAAATTTTGTCGGTTCTTTTAAATAAGCCTTACCCTTTCTCCATCTTCTTTGAGGTTTTTGTTTGGTCAAACCTATGTAACTCTTTTCAATATCTTCATCATTTATAATCCAATGTCTATAAATATATCCCTTATACATAAAATCATCCTAAACATTAAAATAGTAATTAAAATCTTCATCAACATCACAAATAACAATACTCTCACCCATTAATTTTTCAAATGTAGCTTTACCTTTATCGGCTGGTGAGTCTTTTAAATCTAAAGAGTTATCAAAATCAATAATTAAACAAACTGTAAAATAACTAGTCAACATTCTACAAATTTTCTTTAGTTTTTTAAAATAGCTGAACATTAATGTTTGTTCTTTCGTTTTGTCATATTCTTCATTGTACCACTCTGCACAATACTCCTTATCAAAAGCTATATATATTGTATTTACTCCTAAGTTCAACAACATATCTCTATGTGCCAAACTTAAATTACTTCCATATACTGCCAAACCAAAACAATAACTATCATAAAATGTATCTAACATCAATACACTCTTTTCACTTTCAAACAGAACAACTTTACCAGTTTCTCTTATAATATCTTGGTTCTCCCATATTCCATATAGTGTATTTGATGTAGGAAAAGTATATGTAATACCTCTATACATTAAAGGCATATACTTATAACCTTTCTCTACTGCACTTTCATCAAAATTTCTTACACGTATTCCTATGAGTTGTCCTTGTATATCTCTAACTGGTATTACTGCTTGATTTGTGTTTGGATTGTATCTTATGTCAAATACATCTGCGGTAACACTGTCAATACCCTCTTCTTGCCAACATTGAGGATATTCTAAATTAAAGTTGTCCAATATTGTATCATCATACACTTTCTCTGCTCTCTTAGGTTGTCGTTTCTTTCTATTGTGTATACTTAAAAACTTCAAGTCTGTATTCTCTTGAGGTTTTCGTTGAATACCACGTATTTTTTTACGGTACGTGGTATCAACTCCAATAACATCTCCAACTATTTTTAATGCCTCTTTAAAAGTATATCCACTAAGTTGTTCTAATATGTCAATTATATTTCCACTAGTGTTACAAACGAAACAGTAAAACACACGACCAATATCTCCATCATTACGTGGTTCGTGATAGTAATACAGTTTCTTTGATGTACTATTGTGACATATACTTTCAAAAGCTATAACTCCATTGTCATAACTTTTATATGTTGCACCATATTCATCTTCCATTATTTTTATAACGTGTTCTCTTGTAAGTAGTTTCAGTATCTCGTTTACTTCCATTAAGGTTACCCCCTAACGGTGTTTAATTTCAGTTCTGCGACTTTTCTTCTTAGGTTGTTCAATAATTTCTCCTGTTTCTTCATCTATGATGAAATCATCTTGTAGTTTCACTGTATTAGACTTTTCAACTCTAATACGTTGAAAACTCCAATTAGTCGCAAACAAATTCTCTATTTGCATATTCCCTAAATTGACAATAGACCACACTTTAACCATAACGTGAATACCGCCTCGGTTTTTATAAACATTATAACATAAGTTAGGTGTAGGGTATTTGTATTTGTCAATAATAGGTTGTAGTGCAGTAAGTTCTTTATGTGTAGGTCGCATTGTAACTACTGCCAAATCTGCCCTTGCCTGTAAAGACTTACCACCTTTAATAGCACCTGAATCACGTATTGTTTCATCACGTCTAGCGTCATTCGCAATTTGAGTGAAAGCGTGTACGTATATGTCATAACTATTGGCTAAGTTCTTTAAATGAGTTGATAAGTGTAATAACACCATATCTTCCCTTGCCGCTACTCCTTTTGACATTTGAACGTATTCGGCAGTAAGTGTAGGAATTAACTCAATGTAATCAAATATTAATGCTCCAATATTATGATTTACTTTGTATTCATCTACTTTGTATTCAATAAATGCACACGTATAATCAGGTTCATTTTCTAGGTAAATCTCAGAACGTTTAGCAATTTGAATAGCTGTCATTACACGTTCTCTTTCACTATCAGTTAAACTATGGTTACGTATCTTATGTTCCTCTACTCCACTAATTACTGACCACACAATAGGCTCAATTTCTTCATAAAGTTTCATTTCAGTTCCTATGTATAATGCTGGTACGGTTTCTCCAAATGGATTAGGTTGAAAACTTTGTGACGCATAATCCCATAAAGTATCACACGCTAACATACAACATTGTTGAATACCTTGACGTGTTTTACCACAACCAGACTCACGACTTTCAATCGTCAACATACCTCGTCTACATCCACGACTAATCGTATCCATCATTTGTCCGCCTGCGTGTCGCCATCCCATATCAGGTGCGTCTTGTAATCGTTCAAACAATTCTTCTGCATCTTCTCCAACTTTACGACTATCTTCTTCGTTACGTTGAATAAATCTACCCTTTACTTCCATGTTTCTTCTGTCAAACTCTTTAATAATCTCTTGTAAGGGTGTTTCAACAAATATTCTATATTGTTCATCTAATAGTTTACTATCTACTTCACTCATGTCTAAAATGTCTGATACATCTTGTCCTGTTTCCATTTTAGCACGTAAAAAAGCAAACTTACGAACAATATCATAATAGTATCCATAGTTTGTTTCATCAGTTTCTAATTCCAATAATTCCAATATCCATTCTGTTTCGTCACCGACTTCAAAAAATCGTTTGTATGTTAGTTGGTCATGAGTTGCTAAGTAAGTTTCAATGTCACCTAACTTAACAGTTTCAAGTCCACCTTTGTACAAGTTGTCAATGACAATAAATAGTGCTTTGTGAGTTTTAGTAATAAAATAACTTTCATGTAAAGGTCGTTCTTTACTTTTGAGCAGTTTAGTTTTCTTCATTAACATACTCAATACATAACAAGCAGAACGACTATCATAGTA
>JBGVFV010000114.1:0-1579 GCA_045121295.1 Candidatus Pelethenecus sp. | reverse complement strand
AAGTTCGACTGGTGTTTTGTAACCTAAAGAAGAATGAGTTCTTAAGAAGTTAAAGAAGGTCACATAAAGAGTCATATAGATATTTGCACATCGATTATTGCTATAACCATTTGTGCCGTGATAGTTCTGCTTATATGTGCGATTTAATCGTTCTTCAGTTTGCTTGAACGGCCGGTATTTCTTGGATGTTTCGTCCTTATTTGATACGCCGATAACTTGTTGTAAATCAAAGTTAATTCCGTTCATAGATAGAAATAATTGAGCTGCGTTATATATTGGATTTCCATCAGTGATGATTAATAAATCTTCAGGTATTTTCTCATATTTATTTAATGCCATAAGGATAGATTCAACAGCGTTTCGAGTATCTCTATTTGGATAAATATGCCATGCTGTTATGATTTTCTTGATTGTATCTGAAAAGAAGAAAACATAGTTTTTCTTGCCTGAAACATCGATGTAAGTTTCGTCACCTGTTTGGATATTTCCTATATCATATTTATAGTTAGTTATTAGATATTGCGTTAGTGAAGCCGCTGCTTCAGCGTAGTTTGCTACGGTTTGATGTGATATCTTTACTCCAAACAAATCATAGATGAGTCGTGAAGTCTTTCTAGTGGATAAACCATAATTGATATATGCGGTCAAAACAGTGCCTAAAATAAATTCAGAATGGTGAATGTTTTTAAGTTTCACTTTGGATTGTAATTCTAATTTTGGCTTAGATACGTCATTAATATTGAATTTAAAACATCTAAAATGATAACGAAGTCGATCGGAATCGGTAATTGTTTTAATAGATTTATCTCCATTATCTCTTTTCAAAAGTGATGATTTATAATATGAACAATTATCATTTCTACAACGATACACTACATAACCATTTCGGTCATGCTGAATTTGTAGTTTACTTTTACAATGGGGACAATAAAAACCTGCTTCATCATATTTATGAGTATTCACTTGAAATGTATTTTTACAAGCTTTACAAAGATACTGACCTTTATGGTTGTTATCGTAAATATATTCATTAGGAGCTCCGCAGTGAGGGCATTCTCCTTTGTAAGGCAATTCAGACTTTCTATTTACTGGTTTAATAGGTCTTCCTGTTTCATCTAAATGATTTTGATTAATAACTTCAAAACTAGGAATTGGTTCTTGCATTTCAATTAATTCTTTGCCGGTTATAGGTTTTTCATCAACCTTAAAACCTGCGTAAGGTTCTCCTTCGCTAGTAGGATTTGACTGAATATAAGCTGCTTTACGAAGTTTTAAATTTAAAGAATCTAAAATCAATTTAAGTTCTAAAATATTTGAACAGATTTCAGCTATTTTATTCAGCAAAGTTTCATCAGATAAAAGGTTTAAGATTTCATCAGGAATAGGATCTAATATTTCAATAAGATGTAAATTACTTTCAATAATATATAAATTTAAACTAATTGAATCAATATTGTTTCTTAATTGATTAAGTTGTGTTATACTTTCCATAGGTAGATTCCTTTCTATTTATTGGTTGTGGTGACTTAATTATATCAAGGAATCTATCTTTTTTGTTATATTAAATTAATTAGATTTT
>JBGVFV010000113.1:0-7051 GCA_045121295.1 Candidatus Pelethenecus sp. | reverse complement strand
GCTTTTGACTATTAACTATTTTTTCTAATCTAACTTTCTTATCATTAAAATCTATTTTATATGGATCAACATAAAAAGATTTATGTTTATCATAATAACTTTTTTTAACTGGATATTTACTTAACTTTTTAAAGAATCTTATAAATGAATTATATGTATCTTTTACCATTTGTTTTAAGGCATCATTACTTACATCATAAAATAATGTATCTAAATGATTAGATATCATTTCTTTTTTAGTCATATTAATTCTAGCATTAATGACTTCATTGTCTTTTAATCTTTTTTGATTAGTGAACCATTTTCTAACATCACTACATGAAGGTAGTTTCTCATTATTTTTGATAAATGAATCTAAATAATCATAAACAATATTTTGACACTCTATACATTTATTTAATGTACGACGAATCTTAGTAGCTTGTTTATTATTTGGATGTATCATAACTTTATACGTATACATAGAATTCACCACCTTCTATGTATATTATACCACAAAAACACTATAAAATCAATTTACTTATAGAGTTTTATAGTTTTAGAAAAGCGTAGTGATAATATTAGTTAATCATTAATTTCTGTGATTTTTTGAGAAAAATCACTTAATAACTGTTTTGTTTTACCTTTTCTTTTTCCTTGTAGTTTACATGAGAACACTGTTATGATTTGAACTAAATCTTCAACTAATTCTTGATCTTGTGTTTTGTCCATTGTGTTATCTATTATTTCTATTTTAACATTATTTATTTTAGCGAAATATTCTATTAACTCAAATCCAAATCTTAATAGTCTATCTTTATATAAAATAACGATAACATCTATTTCTTTTTTATTTATTTTTTCTATTAATGATAATAAGCCTTTCTTGTTATAATTAATACCTGAACCTACATCTGTTATAATGTCATATGATTCATATTTATTAGACATATATTGTTTTATATTTTCTATTTGTCTTTCTAAGTCATCAAGTTGTTTTATGCTGGAAACTCTAGCATAACCTACAACATTTAAATTCTTTTTTGTTTTACGTTCTTGGGTATAAGATAATATAGAATCTTCTGAATAATATCGGTACCCATTACTTTTAACATAAGAAGGTTTTAATTTGCCTTCTTTATCCCAATTTCTCAATGTTTGAGCTGATACACCTAACATTTGTGTAACTGTTTTAGATGAATAATATTTCATAAATAAAAAAAACTCCTTAAACTATAATATACAATTAGTATACCATAGTTTTATAGAGTTTTATAGTTTTAAATATGCTGTTTTGAAACCTTTATTAAATTCTTCATTATAGGATTTTCTATATTCTGGAATGCTATAGATTTCATTAATTAAGTTAAATTCATAACTAGGATTTAATAAATCATTTTCAAAATCATTATCTAATTCTTTGAAATCATTTTCTAATGTTTTTAATTCAGAACGTAGATCATTCGCATCTATAATATTTCTATCTTGTTGATAAAAATAGGATAATTGTAATCTTAAAATATCAGTATCGTTAAATATTTTTTTAGCCATACTATTCACTCCTTTATGATTAATTAAAATTGTATATCTATACATTAATTATACATTAAGTAATCTGTAAAGACCAGCATAAAAAGAAAAAGGAGAAAATCTCCTTTTACTTAAGTTCATTATTAATTTTATTTTCAATTATATAACAAATATCTAATAACTTATTATTAGCTTCTTCTAATAAATCTAGATATTCTTCTACAAAAGGGAATTCTAATACTTCAGTATAAAGTCTATCATATTCATCCTTATAAACTTTATATTGATTAATTTGGTTAAATTCTTTAGAATTAACCATTTTCTTTTGTAATTCCTTTAATGTATCTAATTTGTTATTTAATTCTACATTTGAATCAATAACTTTTTCTAATGAATGAATTCTTTTTACTAGTTCAGTGTTAAGGAATTCTTCTTTTAGCTTATTCACAAAGTTCACCTATCATGAACCAAGTTTTAGCTTCAGTTACTCTAACCTTAACAATCTTACCAACTAATGATTCATCATCAGACTTGAAGTGAGTAAGTTTTAAATGAGGTGTGTAGCCACACATCATACCTTCACCATTTTTAGAAGGACCATCAACTAATACTTCAACTACTTCACCAACAAATCTCTTATGACCATTTAGGTATCCTTCATTAATTAAAACATTTAAACGGTTTAATCTATCGTGTTTTTCTTCTTCTGATACATCATCTGGCATAATTGCTGCTGGAGTACCTTCACGTTTTGAGTAAATGAATGTGAATGCACCTTCAAATTTAGCTTCTTTAACTAATTTTAATGTGTTTTGGAATTGTTCTTCTGTTTCATTAGGGAAACCAACAATAATATCTGTAGTTAAAGCTAAATCAGGAACTAATTCTTTTAAACGATTTACCTTTGTCATATATTGATCAAAAGTGTATTTACGATTCATTTTCTTTAAAATATAGTCATCACCTGATTGAACAGGAAGGTGTAATTGTGGCATAACACTCTTACATTCTGCCATAGCCATCATTGTCTTTTCATCTAAGTCTCTTGGATGAGATGTAGTATAACGGATACGTTTAATACCTGTTTTATCTAAATCATATAATAAATCACCAAATGTGTAATCACCTTCTAAGTCTTTACCATAAGCATTAACATTTTGACCTAATAATGTAATTTCACTATATCCATTCTTAACTAGTTCTTTTACTTCTGCAATAATGTCTTCTTTAGCACGGCTACGTTCTCTACCACGAGTATATGGAACAATACAGTATGTACAGAATTCATCACAACCAAACATAATGTTAACCCAAGCTTTATGCTTAGATTCTCTAATCTTTGGTGCGTCTTCTAAGATTTCACCTTCACAAGATAAAACTTCTACAACCTTCATTTTAGATTTGTAAGCATCATGTAATAACTTTGGTAAATGACCTTTATTATGTGTACCGATAACTAAATCAATAAAGTTATATGATTCTAAAATTTTGTTAGTAGCATTTTCTTCTTGAGGCATACAACCAGCTATACCAATTAACATATCTGGTTTTTCTCTTTTACGACCCTTTAATTGACCTAAAACACCCCAAATTCTTTGTTCTGCATTTTCTCTAATTGCACATGTATTTAGGATTACTAAATCACTATTCATTGGATCAGTTGATTTTGTATAACCAATTTGTTCTAAAATACCTGCCATAACTTCACTATCAGCTTCATTACCTTGACAACCGTATGTAAAGATATGGTAAGTTTTACCTAAACCAATATTTTCATATTTATTTTCTAATTTATATCTTATTGTTGGAACGCCACTACCTCTACGCATTCTTGCTTGATTTAAAGATGGCATTGCTAATTTAATATTTTTCATAATTTATCACCGTTTGAATTATATAATATATATCTTTCTTTTTCAAGAAAAAGAAATAAAGCTCCTTAAGAAGCTTTATTAAACAATCATTTTAAAACTTTCAATTTTATTAACTGTACCTAAATCTAAGATTACACCACTTAAGATATATTCATCATCATTAGCTACTGGTAGTGGTTCAAATACACCAGAAATAAATCTAGAAATTACAGATTGTGGGTCATCACCTAATACAGATTTATTTGGCCCACACATCCCCATATCTGTAATATAACAAGTATTGTTATAAACCTGTGCATCATCAGTCTTTATGTGTGTATGACTACCAACTATCGCATCTACTCTACCAGAAAATGCATAGAATAATGCTTTCTTTTCTGATGTTGCTTCTGCATGCATATCAACAATAATTTTGTCAGCTTTGATATCTTTAAGTAATCTTTCTAAAGTCTTAAAAGGACAATCAAGTGGAGTATTTAAAAATACTCTACCTAAAAGATTAACTAAGGCAATAGTTTGATCATTATATTTAATATATAATACTTCTTTACCATATTCAGTTGTTAAATTTGCAGGTCTTACAATAGTAGCATCATTAATATATTCTTTAATTTCTGATTTAGAAAAAGTATGGTTTCCCATAGATATACCAGCAATACCTAATGATTTTAATTCTTTATAGTGTTTATTACTTAAACCTTTACCTTTAGTAACATTTTCACCATTACATAAAATCATATTAATTCTATTATCTTTTTTTATTCTTTCTAAATTTTGTTTTAATACTTCTATTGTCTTTTCACCAACAATATCACCTAAATATAAAATTCTCATATTATCACCTTTATAAAAAGGGATGATTACTCATCCCATTTTTTATTATTTTGCAACGTCAACAGCTCTTACTTCTCTAACTACAGTTACTTTTATTGTACCTGGATAAGATAATTTATTTTCAATTTCTTCTTTAATTTGTCTTGCAATTGAAATAGTAGCTAAATCATCTACTTCATCAGGGTTAACAATAACTCTTACTTCTCTACCTGCTTGAATAGCAAATGAAGAAGCAACACCCTTAACACTGTTAGAAATAGCTTCAAGATTTTCTAAACGCTTAGCATAGTTTTCAACACTATCACTTCTAGCACCTGGTCTAGCTGAAGATAATGCATCAGCAGCTGCAACTAATACAGCAATAATTGACTTAGGAGCAACATCTTCATGATGTGAAGCAATTGCGTCAATAACTTCTTTTGGTTCACGGTATTTCTTAGCTAATTCAACACCGATATCTACATGTGAACCTTCAATTTCATGGTCAACTGCTTTACCAATATCATGTAATAAACCAGCACGTCTAGCGATAACTTCGTTTTCGCCAATTTCAGCAGCAAGTTTACCAGCAATCATAGCTGTTTCTAATGAATGGTTTAATACATTTTGACCATAACTTGTACGATAATTTAAACGACCAATTAATCTTACTAAATCTGGGTGAATCTTACCGATACCAGCTTTAAATACAGCTTCTTCACCTTTTTCTCTAATAGTCATTTCGATTTCAGAACGACAACGTTCAACAACTTCTTCAATTCTAGCTGGATGGATACGACCATCACTAACTAAAATTTCTAAAGATTTCTTAGCAATTTCTCTTCTTACTGGGTCAAAACCAGATAATACTACAGCTTCTGGAGTATCATCGATAATTAAATCTACACCTGTTAAAGATTCTAAAGTACGAATATTACGTCCTTCACGACCAATAATACGTCCTTTCATTTCTTCAACTGGTAATGATACAGTTGAAACAGTTGTTTCACCAGCCGTTTCACCAGCATATTTTTGAATAGCTAAGGCTAAATAATTCTTAGCTTTAGTCTTAACCTCTAATTTAGCTTTTTCTTCTTCTTCCTTGATGTAAGTAGCAATTTCGACACTCATTGTTTCACGAACTTGGTCCATAATAATAGTTTTAGCTTCATCTTTAGTTAAAGCAGCAATCTCAATTAATTTTTGTTCTTGTTGCTTTAATATAGCTTCAACTTTATGGTTTTGTTGTTCTAATTCAATTTTCTTTTCATCAATTTTATCTTCTTTAGCATTTAACATTTCTTCACGTTTATCTAAATTATTAGATCTACGGTCTAAAGTTTCTTCACGTTGATTGATTTTATTTTCTAATTCAATAACAACTCTTTTTCTTTCTTTAATGTCTTTATCTGCTTCATTTCTTAAGCTAGCAATTTCTTGTTTAGCTTCATAAATAGATTCTTTTTTCTTTTTAGAAGCTTCTTCTTCGGCAACTGCTATAATTTTTTCAGCCTCAGCTTTAGTTTTTGAAAAACTTTTTTCATGAGACTTAACTCTAATAAAATATCCAAGGACTGTACCTAATACAAGTCCGAAAATTAAACATAAAACAATAAGAAGAATGTTAAAATCGCTACCCATTAAAATAGTAGTTTCCATTTTTCTCCTCCTGTTTTTTATGATTGTAATTTTTTCAACCATTACATTAATTATACTAATTTTATCCTTTCTAGTCAATGAAAAATGCTCGTTTAAAGACTTTTTCTTATATAGCACAATAAAACAAAACAATGAATCTACTTAAAAATATAGTAATTATTAAATAAATTATCATTTTTATATTTTTTTAGTGAAATTCATTTCATTATTTGGTATAATAATAAAAGAATTCGCTAAGGAGTAGATTAATATGTCTAAAAAAAATAAAAAAATTCAATTACCTAAAAGAAGTCCACTTCTTTATTTATTAATAATATTAGTTCCAGTTGTTTTATTTTTCGCAATTGCAATACCAGTAGAATACGTTTCTACTTATAAAGAAAATAGAGTATATGTTTTCCAAAATTATGCATACAATGAAATAACTGAAGACCATGAACATGAAGAAGATCCAAATCATAAACATGTAACAAAATATGAAAAGAAAGAAAATGTAGTATGGGGAGATAAAGATACTATTACTGATTTTGATTTCTATTTATATTGTAATGAATATAATGATGGTGGTTCTGTTTCATTTGGTGTATTCGGTGTTAAAAATGAAAATACAGCTAATTTAAACATAACTCAATTTACAGTTAGAATTGGTATGTTTAATTCTTGGATCAGTTTAAATAAAGAATCTTCTTCTAGAACAGTTAAATTAGTTGATAATGCAATATCTGCAGTTAAAGATGGTGCATCAAAAGGTACTTCTTATAACCCTTCTATTTCATTATCTGCTATCACTAACTTACCTGCAAAAGGTCATCTTCCATTTACAGGTGTTAAGAAACTTCCAGTTTATGCATTCGTATCATATACTATTAAAGAAAAAGGTCAATCAATTACTAAAGAATATGTATTAGAATATTCTTATGAAGAATATATGATTGAAAAAACAGTATTTGATGCAGGAACTGCAAACGAAACATTCGTTAAACCATCTGCTGGTGGTATTAAGAAAGATTAATAAAATTAACACAGCTTAGGCTGTGTTTTTTTATATAATAAAATAGAATAAACAAATTAATAAATTTGATTTATTCTTCACGAGGGCATAATGCCCTCTATTTTTTTAACTTCGTTTTTGGTATACTTCTATTGGTGATTAATTTGTCTATAGTTTCTAGTATATGTCCAATAGAAAATCTTAA
>JBGVFV010000112.1:0-9826 GCA_045121295.1 Candidatus Pelethenecus sp. | reverse complement strand
ACCGACCAGCATTAGTCAATCCCCTAGCGTATTACTCTAAGTAAATTTGAAATATATTTGGAGAGCCGTATACGAGACCCGTACGTACGGTTCGGCGAGAGGGGCGAAAAATAAATTAAATTATTTTCCCTCTACTCTATTTTCCAGTTTAATGAAGCACCATCATATCTAGATGCATCTGTAAATACAGCATCATTAGTTTGTTTTGGGGATAAATCCCAATTAGGTGTAGCACCTTTGTTAAATGATGCTAATAGGTAATTAGTGTAACCTTTTTCTAATTTAAATGTAAATGTATTACCTTTTAATTCTCCAGTAACCCATTTACCGTTTTCGCCATTTTTCCATACCCATACACAAATAGTTTTATTATTTGTATATGTAGAATTAATGTTGTTAATTTCTATTGTACGTGCTTCTGTAGCTTTAAGTTTTGTGTAAGTTAAAGTTTTAGTAATTGTTTCACTACCCTTAACAGCTGTAACTACAATAGTGATTTTACCTTCTTTTTCTTTACTTAAATCAATAGTTGTAGCTGAAGTGAAATCAACTTTAGTACCGCCATTAATAGTATAATTAGCTGATGTAGCATTAGATGCAGTAACTTTAATTTTTAATGAATCATAAAAATCAATTACATCATTATCGTTAATTGATAATGATAATTCAGTAGATGCTTTAGCACTATATACAACAGCGATACCTGTTGAACCCATTGTACCGCTAATTTTACCATTTGACACAGTGAACTCATTGCCACTAATTTGATCAGTGTACTTACCATCTTTCATTTTGTTAATTGTTAAATTAGAGACTGTATTACTTCCTCCTAAACTAACAATTACAGCACCGCATTTTGTATCATCATATCTAGTATTAGTTACATAACCAGTACCACTGCCTAAATATTCATTAGTGCCAATAAAGAAGTTATGGAATTTATTAATTTCTGTAACTTCTTTTGATTTCCATTGAGTAGTACCCATGGCACCCATTTTAGTAGTTGAACCTGGTCTGGCGAAATATAAGCTTGAAGCATCTGCTCTACTAGCTACGATAGCGTAAGCTTTATTAATATTGGCTGTAGAGACATTAGTTGATTCTTTTTCTGAATTAGCATAGTTATCATGAGATTCAGCCCATAACATCAATTTATCAGCTGGACAACCGGTAGCATATTGATAATTTGAAGCTCCAGTTACATTTTTACTTACTACGGCATTTCTAATACCGTTACTTGCTTGATTATCTGTAATAGACATATATTTAGTGTATGAAGAATAACTTCTACCAGGGCCTGGTGTATATAAAATTTCACCATAGTAATAAGGTTCATCTAAACCTTTTGAAGAAGCATAATCAGATGCTCCATTTAAAATATAAGGCCAGAACTGAGAACTATATGCACCATCATCAGGTGTTTCAATATGTTTTGCAGCATCGAATCTAAATCCATCAACACCACAGTCAATGTATTCTTTTAAAAGGTTAAGAACTTCTTTTTGTACAATAGTGTTTTCAGTTTGTAGATCTGGGAAATCACCTATTGTACCTTGAACAACAGCTTTTATGCTGCTATCATTTGTTGAACCAGCATTATGTTTTAAGTTTTGATTATAAATGTCAGGTGAATAATCTTTAACTTTTGAGCTAAAAGAAGATGTATTTTGACCAGCTAAATGGTTTGCTACTACGTCTACTATTACTTTAATTCCATATTTTTCAGCTTCTTTACACATTTCTATTAATTCATCTTTTGTACCAATAGCGTTGTCTTTAGTTGCAATTTTGAAGCCAAATGGTTGATATAATTTCCACCATTGATCACCCCAAGAAGAATTAGCATAATAGTCTTTTTGGGGTTGCATTGGGGAAGTTTGAACTGCCGAATAACCTGCTTCTTTAATTTCAGCCATTTTAGATTTTATAGTATTCATTGACCAGTTCCAAGCGTGTAATACTGTACCATCTTGAATATCTTCAATAGCACTTACTTCTACATTTTCTTGCGTAGGAGTTTTTTCACCTTCAGTTGGTGTACTAGTTACATCTTTAGTAGGAGTTTTTTCATCACCAGTTGGTGTACTAGTTATATCTCCTGTAGGAGTTATATCAGGTGTTTTAGTCTTTTCGTTACATGAAACTAACCCAATTAAACATAAGAATGCTAGAATAATATTTAAAAACTTCTTCATATTATTTTACCTCCGTTTTTTTACTCTCCAATTTCTTATTTAATTTATTTGCAAAATGGAATATTACAAATATCCATACAATACAAACTGTAATAAAAACAATCCAATCATATAAGCTAGTAAAGCTTTCAAATGGGATTAATGAAAAACCGAATACGATTGTCGCAATACCAATACCTCTACCAATAACGATAGATGGAATAAACCATTTTAATTTCATTTTTATCGTTCCTGCAATCATTACTAACGCATCATCAGGGAATATTGGAAATAACATCATTAATGGAAAGAATATTGTACTTTTTGTTTCTAAAAGATTTAATGATTTGTTACAATCTTCTTCTCCTAATACTTTGACACATAATTTATAACCACCCGAACGTCCTAATATATACATAATAAAACTAGAAATAAGGACACTAACAAAAGATATTATGAATGATTGCCAAGGAGCTTCATAAATTGTGCTACATAGAATAATAAATGCCATTGATACGCCAGGCACTATACATAGTAAAATTGTTAATATTGATTGGAATATAATAAAAATAATCCAACCATACCAAGAATTTTTAAATGATTCAAAAAGATGAGAATTAAATCGTAATCCATCATCAAATGATATTACATTAAATGCTGATAATATTAAAATAGATATGCCAGCAGATGCTAACAAAACGCCTAATATCATCAATGCATTTATTAGAATTTTCTTTTTAGTCATATATTCACCTTCAAATAGAATTGTTATCTATTAAATTGTATCATAAATTTTTTATTATTTAAATAAAAAAATAAGCGAGTTTTCTCGCTTATATCTTATAAATAGCTATATATTCCTTTAAATCGTCATTATTAAACAAATGTGTACAATCTATATTATCAACTTTTGATAAATTTAATGTTTCATTTAAGAATGATATATATTCCTTAGAAGGATAATAAAAAAATAAAAGTACTTCTCTATTTAATCTATTTAATGAATCCTTTAAGTTATTTATTACATCATTTAATATTGTCACAGAAAAAGGGTTAAAAAAGTAAATTCTATTCACATCATCTGGTATAGAATATGTAGAAGCATTTTCGTTAATGAATTCTACTTTATTAGAACTGATACCAGTTTTTTTGTTTTCTATAGCGGTGTTATATAATCTTAAATCATATTCTACACCAATTGTTTTTGCTTTAGTTGCATATGACAAGAAAAAATCTACTCTTCCTTTACCCGAACCAAAATCTAACACTTTATCTTTTTTTGTGATATATCCACTATTGGCTAACTCTTGTAATACTGAGTAAGGTGTAGCTTCATATGGAAAATTTAGATAGTTAGAGTTAGATGCATCTCTACCGCTTGTTTTTATTTTTAAAAATCTATCTAATTCAATTTCTAAATCCATACTATCACCTATCCTTTCATTTTATTAATATTTACATATTAACACTATTAGTTATTTTAGCCCACGCCTCTATATCAAATTCTTCGTTTTTATATAATTTTTTCATATCTTTATCAGTTATTTTTCTAATAACTTTACATGGGTTTCCAGCTGCAACTGACCAATCAGGAATATCCTTTGTTACTACACTACCAGCACCAATAACCACATTGTTTCCAATGGTAACTCCTGGGCATATTACAGAATTACCACCAATCCAAACATTATCTCCAATAGTAACTTCTTTACCATACTCATATAACGAATTTCTAGATATTGGATGAATAGGATGTCCAGCTGTAAAAATAGATACGTTTGGTGCTAACATACAGTTATCACCAATTTTAATTTTAGCTACATCAAGTAAAGTACAGTTATAGTTGGCATAGAAGTTTTTACCTACCTCTATGTGTTTACCATAATCACAGTAAAAAGGTGGATTAACAAATGCGTTATCTGATTTACCGAATAATTCTTTAACTATAATAGCAATTTCTTCAAATTTATATCTTTCAATAAAATTTAATTTTTGTAATATTTTACGGCATTCTATTTGTTCAGCCATTACCTTTTCATCTGAAATATAAGCTATACCTAAATCTCTTCTTTTTATATTATCCATAACACTCCTCCATTAATTACAATATTTCATCAGGTTGTTGTCCGTTATGCGGTAACCATTTACATTCAGTTATTTCCATATTAGTGAAAATGGCACTAAAAGAAGAATCTTCAGGACTACATGCATAAATGCCAAAACGAATAGTCCCATTTCCATTAAACATATGACAAATACGCATTTGTTTAAATGTAACTCCATCTGATGAACATTCAATACAATAATCATCATCTCTTCTACTAAATCGATACCACATAGTTTTTATAGAGGCATCTATTTCTGTTGTAGCCCAATCAGAATAACCATTGTTAGTCACAACACTACCTAAATGTTGAAATTTATCATTTTCAAATTCAATAGATGCTTTCAACCAATTATCGCTATCTAAATACATTACAATTCCACATTGATCAAAACGTTTTTTACTATCAAAGTTTGTTTTAACAACAAAAGAGAAGTATTTTTCGTTTGTTTCCATTTGTAATACTGGTGCATTGTCGTTTCTAAAATGATAGTAAGTTCTTTGCCATAAATCTGTATGAGGTTCAGTTATGATTTCTATTTTATCATTATCAATTATATAATTTTTAGGTTTTCTAATCCAACTTAATTTTTTTGACACAAAATTCATAGTTTCTCCTTATATAAATTAAATTTATCTTTCTAGATCACTTATTAATATAGCTCTACATGGTGAACCATCCGCTCCAGCTAAATTTAAAGGCGCAGCATTTAAAAAATAAACTCCTTCAACAACTTCATTTAATCTAATTCCTTCAAGTAAGATAACATCAGCAGTTAAAAGTATTTGATGTACTGCCATAGGTGAATCTACAGGTCCAACAGTTTGAGATTCGTTTCCTAAAAGTAATATTTCTGATGAAGCGAATACCTTTGCAGCTTCTAAAGAGACTTCTGCATCTCCCTTAATTAGAATTCTCTTTGCTGCTTCTAAGTTTTGTTCTTTCGCATTTTTTATTATTTTTGTAGCATCATCACCTGAAACAATTCCATGATGTTCTGCCACATAAGCCGTTCCTATAACTGCCTCTAAACATATAGCGTCTACTGTTTTTCCATCTTTAATAAAATGAAATGGAGCATCTATATGTGTGCCATTGTGAGCGCACATGTTAAATGCAGTAAGATTATACAAATCACCATTTTCCATTGAATTAAGCACTTTTTTTCCTGGCTCTGGGTCACCTGGATATACCTGGCAACTGAAAACTTCTTGGGAAATATCATAGATTTTCATTGTATATCCTCCTCTAAATTTTGATTTAACCATCAACAATTCAATTAAATTTATTATATCATATTTTAATTTAATTTACTTTTCTTTTATTCTAATTATTGAATTTTTATTTTTTAAAAATAAAACATAATAGTATTTTCTTCTTTAATCTTTTTATCTTGTTTTAGAAATTAAATTATTTTTAAATAAAAAAAGTATCAGATTTGAACTGATATGATATCTCCAAAGTAGACAAATAAAATAATTAAAAGGAATAACTATCCCCTAGGGGATACGCGACCTCGAGATTATTAAGTCTATTTTGGAGGTTTTTTTATGGGTAGAAAAGCAAAATATAGTAAAGAATTAAAATTAGAAATTGTTAAGAAATATATGAACGGAGAGTCTGCATCAATATTAGCAAATAATTATGGTATGACTTATAATATGAGAACTAGAATTGTAAGGTGGGTTCATAAGTATGAAATGTTAGGAGAATCTGCATTCGATGAATCATCAACAAATAAATCATATACGACAGATATAAAGAAAAAAGTTATAAATGATTATTTGAATGGGAGAGACAGTTATGCTGGTTTAGCAAATAAATATAATATTTCTACAGGCGAAATTGTAAGAGAATGGGTTTTAAAGTATAATGAAGGCATAGAAATTAAGGATTATAATCCAAAAGGAGATGTCTATACCATGAAATCACGAAATACTACAGTTGAAGAAAGATTAGAAATAGTTAATTATGTATTATCTAATGATAATGATTATAAGGGTGCTGCAGATAAATATACTGTTCCTTACGCTAGTGTTTATAATTGGGTTAAGAAATATAATGAATCTGGTGAAGATGGATTAAAAGATAATCGTGGTCGACCTTCTTCTAATGAACCTAAAAAAGAATTAACTTTAGAAGAAAAACAAGCACTTGAAATAGAAAAACTTAAACTAGAATTAGAACGTGAAAGAATGGTTAATGAAGTATTAAAAAAAAACTTGGAAATCCGTCAAAAAATGGAGCAAGATTCTCGCTTGTTAGACAAGAAGACAAATACCAAACGATAGAGTATTTTAAGGATAAACCAGGTTTTACTATAGATTTTCTATGTAAAATATTAGATTTACCTAGATCTTCTTACTATAAATGGGTAAATAGAATTATCCCTGAAAAAGAAAAACAAGATAATGAGTTAGCATCTATTATCATTGAATATAATGAATCATATGATGGTATTTTAGGATACCGAAGAATGACAGATTATATTAATCATTTTAATCACACAAATTACAGTCAAAATTATATTCATAGATTAATGAAAGTTATAAAAGTACACGCTCGTATAAGAAGAAAAAAATCCAACTATAAAAAGGTTAAACCTGAACAAGTTGGAGAAAATATTTTGGCAAGAGATTTTAAAGCTGATTATCCAAATCAAAAGTGGTGTACTGATGTCACTGAATTTAAAGTTCCAGGACAAAAACAAAAGTTATATTTATCAGCAATAATAGATTTATATGATAGATCAATAGTGGCGCATGTGATAAGTAAATCAAATAATAACAAATTAGTATTTGATACATTCGATAAAGCTCTAGCAGCTAATCCAGGAGCTACACCTATTTTCCATAGTGATAGAGGTTTTCAATATACATCTAAACAATTCAAGTTTAAACTAGACCAAGCGGGCATGATTCAATCAATGTCAAGAGTTGGCAAGTGTATTGATAATGGCCCTATGGAAGGCTTTTGGGGTACACTAAAATCAGAATCTTTTTACGGATTAAAGTTCAGTGACGAACAAGCTTTAATAAATAAAATTGAAGAATACATTTTCTTCTACAATAATTACAGACTTCAAAAAAATTTAAAAGGCATGACACCTAACGAGGTCAGATATCATGCCAATTGTAATTTTATTTACTTTTAATTATTTAAATTTTCCTCTGTCTACTTGACATGGGTCAGTTCAAACTTGATACTTGTTATATCTAATCGATTAATTCTAATTTAACGAATTCTTCAAAACTAATATCACCTTTAAATCCACATTCAGCATCTATATTAATATTTCCATTATATAGTATTAAACCCGTGCCAAAATATGCTTTAAGGTGGGAATTAGGTAGATGAAAATCAATACAATTGCCACATGAAAATGAACCATTTGTATATTCTTCAACTATAGTAACATTTTCTATGTTCTTAAAATAAGCAATAGCTTCTTCAAAAGCTGATGAATTATCATTTTCAACGCTCACTCTAGTAAGTATAACGTTATTAATTACTCAGTTCTAATTAGTATTAGTAAAAAATAATTTATTTTCTCTTATTTCGTATTTATATTTAAGAAATAAAGTTTCAGAGTGACTTTGTGAATAATCACCATAAGTTGGATACATCATAAAAGTTATTTCACCAGTTCCATTAGCAAAATATTCTTTATTAATTACAACTTCTTTAGTAAAGTTATATATTATTTTTTTACCTTTTTTTGTATAGTAATAATTTTCAGAGAAGTTTGTTATGCTGTGTAAAACATATACATTTTCATTATTAAAATCTTTATAGTTTTCTTTAGAATATGATAGGACTAATGTACTATTTTCAGGATTGTATTCAGGTTTTATTCCCATTGATATAGTAAAATAAATATCTTCATTAGGATTATAAGACTCATTAAATTCGATTTTGAATTCAAAGAATCCTGGCCATTCATGACAATCTGTTCTACAACCAGTAAAGATTATACTAATATTTATTACAACAAATAATAAAAGTATTTTTTTGAATATATTAAATTTCATAAAAACATCCCCCTTCTTTTTTATTACTAAGATAAGTGATTGGTTATTCTTCTATAAATATTTTTATTTATGATATTTTAGAAGTGCTTTTTAGAAATTAACACTTACAACTAATGATGATAATATTGTACCTAATATTAAAAACATTTTAGTTTTTTATTGATTATTCTCCTGATTGATTTATATAATCTAATTTTTTATTATCAAAATCTACGTTGTTCCAACCTTCAGACCATTTACTTAAGTTTTCTAAGTTTTCAATAGTTATGGTTACATTTTGACAATTAAAAAACACGTAATTACCCATTTCTGTAACACTACTAGGAATGTATATATTTTTTAATTCTTGGTTATTACGAAATGCCATATAAATAATTGTTTTAATTGAACTAGGTATAATTAATTCTTCCACTTTAATATTGCTGCAAGATTCACGACCAATGGATGTTATAGTATAAATCTCATTATTATATGTTAAGTTCTCCAAAAATTTGAAATTTTTATTATCTTTATTTACATAGGCAATTGTTGCAGTTTTATCTTTATGAAGTGCATATACAATGTTATCTAGTTTGTATGCAATAGAATCATAATATACTAAGTTTCCATCATGATAAAATGGTAATTTTCCTGTACTAATTACAGAGTCGCCTTCTAAACAAATTACTTTTATATAATCAAATGCTGAATGACCAATTTTTTTAACACTTTTTGGTATATTAATATGGTCTACTGTATATTTCCAACTATTAAAACTAAATGCATGATCTCCTATTTCTTCTAACGAATTTGGTAAAATTAGGTCATCTAATTCACAACCATTAAAAGCATCAGCACCTATTATCTTTACGTTACTTGAAAGGGTTAATGTTTTTATGCGAACATTTTTAAATGCAGAATCTTTAATTATTTCAACAGTATCTGGAATTATTACACTATCAAATTCATGACCGTAAAAAGCCATTTCACCAATAACTTTAACTTCTTTACCCATAATCTTGCTTGGTATTACTAATTCAATTTCATGACGGTTATAATACTTATCTCTAAGCTTATATCTATAATCAGTAATTTCAATTCCGCCATCAATCATATTAAACTTATAAATACCTGGGTAATTTCTAATTGTAAAATGAGTAATCAAAGATAGAATTAAAGTTATAACACTTATTATTAAACAAGTTATTCTTTGGTTGAATTTCACTTTATTTAATAGAGAAATTATTAAAGAGACAGCTGCTATTACATAAGAAACCCAGTTAAAGATATTATGTAATGTTATTACATTGAATTGATTTAATATTGCTAATATGCAAAAGAAGATAGCTATAAATAAACCTATAATATTGAATGTTTTTTTTCTTTCCATAATTTCCCCTAGTATAATTAAATTGTACTTAAAATTATACTTTCTCCTTCCTTAATAAGGTTTGTTTATAGTTATGAGTACAACATAACTTTTATATCATCTTTTTAGATGTTATAATCGTAGTAAGCACTGTAGTCTGTTTCATTT
>JBGVFV010000111.1:0-3661 GCA_045121295.1 Candidatus Pelethenecus sp. | reverse complement strand
TGTTACAATATGTTTATTAGTGTTTCTATCAAGCACGACTCCACAAATTTGATGAATCTTAAATTTAGGAATCCTAATAACTTCACCAGTTTGTCTATCAGTTTTCTCCCAATAATCGACAATCTCAGGTTCTTCTGACATTTCAAAGAAGTTACTTATATTATAATACTTTCTATCTAAGTGTGCAAGCTCATGTTCGTGGTAATAATAGCAACAAGTTTCCATTTCCCATGAAGAAATAGAACCTGGTATATACTCATTCTTTAGTTCTGTAAACAACGAAAAGTTGTAGGCTTCCAATAACTCGTCTGAACGCATAAAACGTGTTAAATCGCTTGTATTTGCTTTATACAGTGCTTCAAATGAACCTTTACTAGTTGCTCCACTCTCAACCCAAATTGCGTTCATGAAGTAGTTTTCATCCTCATTATAATACCAGTGTTTTCCCTCTTGAAGTTGTGGAAACATTTCAAAAAACGTTTCAACAATCTCTTGTGTATCGGCTTCATCTACTCCATCTAATAAGTACCACTTTTTAGACTTGATTGCTCTATACATACTATCGTCTTGTTGTTGTGGTAACTCACCATCATTGACTTTAACACCTTCACGTAAATAGTTTCTAAAGTGATAATATCTTAAACTTTCACTATATTCATCAGGTATTAATCCTCTATCTAATAGACTATCAATGTTGGCAGTAGTCAAATTCTTTTTATCGGGGTATTCTAAATGTATGTACTCTTCTAATAAGTCTAAACGTGTTTTATTAGGTTCTAAATTGTCAAAACATCCAGCTTTAATTAAGTTAAACATTTGTTCTTTTGAAATAAGAGCCTTGTTTTGAGTTTTCCCATCTTTAAGAGTTATCACTTGTTTAGTTAGGTGTAGTCTATCATGAAAATCCCTCATTGAAGTATATGGGCGGTTTCCAATAATTATGTCAGCAGTTTTATTATTTATTGAAGAAATTGCTTTTAATCCGTAAAGGATTGCCCCTGTTTCTTCATCTGCAATAAATCCTTTATCTGCTTTATTAATATCGGGCAAGTTAATCTTAACACCTTGTTTTTGTAGTGTAGCAATCGCCCCACCTAACTTACCATAGTTAGTTGTTTTCTCTCTACCCTCTTCATCTTCACTCACTGACTCCACTTCAATAACTCCTGCCTCTACTTGCAATACTGAGGTTTCCCAATAAATCTTAGGATATGATGTAATTAATTCTAGTTGTTGAATGGCAATTAAACTATATCCATCAGTGTGTAATTGAGAGAAAGCATATCCAAATTGCATGGCAAATTGTACGTTCCAAATATAATCCAATAAGAGTTTACGTGTACCATGTTTTTCTCCAAAATCATAGAATAAATCTAACGCTTGACTCAGTACGTTTGCTTTCTTCTTAGCAATCGCTTTACGTAAAATGTTGGCTTCTTTTACACCAAAACCACTAATACGTTTATCCATACTGATTAACATTAACTTCTCTTGTGACGAACACGTTCCGTATTCACTATCTAAATGTTCATGTAAAATACTTCGTTCTTCGTCATTAAGTCCGTAAGCAACCATTTCTTCTTCAAACTCAATAGGATTATTCTTAATACGTACATATCTATCCATTGGTTGTTCTCCCTCTGCCTGTAAACGCATGAGAGTATTTGCTGCCGCTAACTCTAATAGTGTATGAGGTTTAATTGTGTTTAATGCTTTTAAACCTTGACCAGACTCAAACTGAAATACACTAATTAGTTCGTGGTTATTAAGTTTCTCAAAATAATCAGGGTTGTTGTAGTTCAATACATCAGGGTGTAAGTATTTGTTATATGTTTTACGTAATGAACCTTGCCACTCAATCTTACCTTGTTCAATCAAGTTTTCAAATGTTAATTGCATCATACCGAGCGTCTTAGTGTTTAAGTAGTCCATTTTAATTAGTCCACTATACTCACAATCTCCTAAGTCATATTGTGTAATTAACTCACCGTTTGGCGCTCTCATAACAGCAGTATGTTTAATTAAATCATCTGAAACAATGACTCCACAAGCATGAATACCACGACCACAAACTAATCCCTCAATACCTAACATAGTTTCCAATAATCCCTCATATTTGTCCACTTCTTTGACAAATTCTGCAACGGGTTTCTTATCTTCTGTTCCATAATATGTTTCACTAATAGACCATGGTTGCATACGTTCTTGTGGAATTAATGAACTTAAATATAAACCTATGTCAGTTGGTAATCCAAACCCACGACAAGCAGTTTGAACTGCGGCTTTAGGTTTATCTGTTTTAATCGTTCCTACACGTACAATATCACTATCAAAACTATTTAAGTATTGTTTTACTGCATTAAAAGCTACATCACGTTTATGAGAACTTAAATCTAAATCAATATCCTTTTATACCGTTGGTTTCCCAATACTTTAACACTCATTTAAGAGTCGGAATAGACTATATCTTCCCACTTAAAGTGAGGGGTGGCGCTTCGGAAACAGGATTTTCACCTGTTTCCTACTTCCTCTCGGAATAGTCGTTGCACTTTTCTTATTTACTCCAATAATATCCTTTATATAACGTATTATTTTTTATGGCTTTATCAAGTCCACTATGTCCTTTCAAGTTCAACTCTTGAAGAACTAATCCCACTGTATTATAATCATCAATTAAAATAGTATGTTCTTTGTCTTGCCATTTATAAATCTTTTTACCGTTTTTTGCCTTTTCACCAGTGTTACCATAGTTAGGATTTTTATCTCCCTTATAACTAGGTGAGTTATCTCTCATTTTTTGTTTAGACTCTTCTGTATGTTTCTTACCATACATTCCATTAAACTCACCTTTAGCAACATTTGACATTTTACGCTTAAATTCATCACTTTTACAATAATATTCTCCATCATATGTTTTTGTCCAATGATTATCTCTCATTTTTTGCTTGGTTTCTTCTGTATGGTGTTTCCCATACATTCCATTATCTTTTCCATAATGAGGATTTACATTGCCGCCATATGCTATATTATAAAAGTTATCATCTTCTGCTGCATTGTAGAAGTCAATATAATATTTTTCAAGTTCGTCTAATTCTTGTTTGGTTTTGGCAAAACAAATGATTTCACGTTTAAAATTCTTTTTCCCATACTTTTTAATTGCTAATTTTATTTCGTCACCACTACCGAGGTAATTATCATTACCATCACCTTTGTGTTGACCAATGTATTGTTTACCATTAATTAAATTAGTTGTTATATAAATAAAACCGTACATTATTGACCACTCCTTTCGGAGCAAATAAGACTTAGCACAGGATTGCCATATCTTTCGACTTAGGTTTCCCCTGTTAGCATAGTCATTAACAATCATTTCCTATTGTTCCTATACGTTGACTATACACCCTACATTTGTAGGTTCACCACCACAACCCCAATATTATAGTTTAGGGTAATCAGGTCGCTCTGCACTAATAAAACGCCAGTGTGGCATTTCCATAGGTTGTTTTAATGGATTTTGATGGCATATTTGTAATAAGTAATTCAATACCCAACCTGCTGCAGAACCACGACTACATCCTGTCATACATTCTGCCTCATTCCAAAAAATATCTAACATCTTATGAGTATTAATGAAATAACTAGACACTACTGCGTCTTTTGC
>JBGVFV010000110.1:0-11031 GCA_045121295.1 Candidatus Pelethenecus sp. | reverse complement strand
TAGGTTACCTACGTATTACTCACCCGTTCGCCACTAAGGATACCGAAGTATCCTCCGTTCGACTTGCATGTATTAGGCATGCCGCCAGCGTTAATCCTGAGCCAGGATCAAACTCTCCATAAAATTTATGTTTTGTTTTTTGTTTACCTTTTGCTCATTCTTTTAGTATCTACTATAAGAATTGTATTGTTTATTTCTTATATACTATTGTTCGTCATATACAGTTTTCAAAGACTAATTTGTTGGTCGTTTTTAGCGACCTTGTTTATCTTACTATAAATTAAATTTAAAGTCAACAAGAAAAATATATTTTTTTTATTTTTTTTAATTTTTCTTTAAATTTTTGTTTTTAAAAGAAATGAACCACCAAATTTAGCCAATCAAAACATGGTGGTTCATTATATATATTATAATATAGTTTTTAACAACTCTTCGTATCTAGCAATAGCTAAATATTTTGGAGCCACATCAAATACAGTTTTACAACCAAATTGTCCTTCTTGATTTAATCTATAACAAGCTCTAGCATATGCAAGCATTACACTACTAGTAAATTCAGGATTAGAATCTAATTGTAAACTATATTCTATTCTATGTTTGATTCCATCACTAGTTTCACCTGTTCTGATAACAAAACCACCATGAGGAATACCTTTATGATCACGGTTTAATTCTTCTTCTGAAATAAAGTTTACAAAAGTATCATAATCAGCAAAATAGTTAGGCATTGTAATAATAGCTTGTCTAACTTTTTCTGAATCTGCACCATCTTCTAAAACAACATAACAATCTCTTAAATGTTTTTCTCTAACAGAAAGTTCAGGGTTGGCACCACTTCTTACTAATTTTAAAGCATCTTCTTTAGGAATAGTATATTGACGTGCATCTTTAACGCCAGGAATTCGGCGAATAGCGTCACTATGACCTTGACTTACACCTTTACCCCAAAAAGTATAATCTCTACCATTAGGTAAAACAGCTTCCATATAAATTCTATTTAACGAAAACATACCTGGATCCCAACCAGTAGAAATAATAGCTGTTTTATTATTTTCAACTGCTACTTTATTAACATTTCCAAAATGTTCAAAAATTTTAGCATGTGTATCAAAACTATCAACAACATTAAACATCTTCACTAATTCTGGAGTTTGAGTTGGAAGATCTGTTGCACTACCACCACATAAAATTAAAACATCTATTTTGTTAACAAAATTTTTTAAATCATCAATGTGATAAGCTTTAGCATCTGATGCTAAAATAACCGTTTTAGGATCACGTCTAGTAAAAACTCCCACTAACTCCATGTCAGGTGCAATCTTTACAGCCTTTTCAATCCCTCTACCTAAATTACCATATCCACATATACCAACATTTATCATAAAATCACTCTTCTCTATTAATAGATTTTTCCGTACTAAATCCTTCCGGAAATCTTTTTTTTAACTTCTCAATATTATTAACTAAAATACTTTCTAAATCCATATCTATTGCAAATGCAGCTTCTGCCAAATACCAAGCAATATCACCTAACTCTTTAGCAAACTTTTCTTTATCAAATTCATGCCCTTGTCCAATATGTTTTTTAACTAAATCAATAGCTTCACCAGATTCTCCGCATAATCCCATTACTGCATTTATTAAAACATCTTTTTTATCCAAATTAGGATTTAATGTTCTCATCGCTAATTCTTGGTATTTATTAATTTTCATACCATACACCTCACATAATACTCAATACAAGATGCCCGAAAGCATCTTTAATTTTTTTATTATTTATTTAAACGTTTAACTTCAGTGTAAGCCATAATGAATGGACCAACACCCTTAGCATCATTTTCAACGATTGGTTCAGACATGTAGTATTCATATGTACCATCACGTCTTAAATTATTTTCAGGACCTAAACCAGCAACTAAGCAAATGCCACCTAAATTTAAGTCACCGTCTTCTTTAACTGTTAAATATTTTTCACAAACACCATTAAAAATATCTAAACCAATTTGTAAATATCTTTCAGGTAAAGCTTTTAATCTAACACCTTTTAAAATAGCAAAAGCAATCATACAAGAACCACTTGTTTCTAAATAATTCTTTTCTCTACCAGGGAAGTTAGGAACTTGATAGAACATTTTTGATTCTTGATCTTGATATTTTAAAATGCTATCAATTGTTTCTTTAAATATTTCTTTAATTGTGTGATATTCATCATACATTTGTTCATCCATATAACTATAAACATCAATTAAAGCTACAGTATACCAACCAATAGATCTTAACCAATAATTTTGTGATAAACCTGTTTCTTTATCAGCCCAGAACATTGATTTAGAACTATCATAAGCATGATAATATAAACCTGTTTCTTTATCACGCATTATATTGTAAACATTCTTAAATTGATTAACAATATCAGAATAATTTTGTAACTTATTTCTTTCAGTTTCATATCTAGTATAGAAAACTTGCATCATATATAATCCATCTAACCATACTTGGTTTGGATAAATCTTCTTATGCCAGAAGTTTCCTTCTTTAGTTCTTGGGTGTGTTAAAATTTGTTGATAACACATTTCAATTGCTTTATCATATTTTTCTTCATTAGTAAATTTGTATAAATCAAATAATATTCTTGATTCAGAAACATCATCTGTTGAATATTTTTCCATTTCATACCCCAAAATAGAACCATCTTCTCTAACGTAAAAATCAACAAATCTCTTTACGAAATCTAAATATTTTTCATCATTAGTTGCCTTATATAATTCTATTAAAGATGTCATCATACATCCATCAATATAATTCCATGCTGGCTTTTTACCTTGTCTTATATTTTCGATATTCCATAATGGGGCATCAGGTTTTGAAGTCATAAGTTTTTCAATATATCTATCTATAACTTTATACATATTTTCTTCCTCCGAATACATTTACATATTAATTATACAAAAATATTCTCTTTTTTACAATTAATTTAAATACATATTCAAAAAACTAGACATTTTAAAATTAGTATCCATAACATTTTCTTCTTCTATATATATTTGCTTATCATTTATTTCATTAAATTCAAGATTCTTAAATAACTCTTTAATTTGTTCACTTTCAGCAACACAAACAAATTCTTTAATGTTGTTATTAATTGCATTTTCTTTAAGCTTATCTAATAAGTCATCTAAATAACTCATATCAAGTATCTTCTTAAAAACAAAGTATCTTATTAAACCTTTATCACTAAATTCTTCATACGAAATACACCCTACTATCCTATCTTCTTCTAAAGCTATACAAGCATTCTTTAGAATCTTATCATCAACGGATTCAATAGATGGAACCGATTTTAAAAAATCAACAGTTTTATTAAAATAGTTAGCATCTATTTTCTCTATATTAATCATTTTGAGTTTCTCCTCTTATTTTATTAAAAAGCTCAACAAACACACTTTCATATTTTAAAACATCACCACTATTAACCGATAAGAATTCGGGATAAACAGTTCCCCACCAATTATCACCTAATCCTCTACCAATAGTTATTAATAAAGTTAATTCAGTAGAATTTTCTACTACCATATTATTATATGTTTTATTATATAAGGTATGATTACCAAAGTTTATTAATACATCTTCTTTTATATTTTCAACGATTACTTCTTTTAATTTTAGTTTACCCTTTTCTATATTATTTATATAAATATTATAGTCTTCATCATAAGCCTCTTTTAAATAACATATTGTTATATCTTTAACAATTTGTTTTTCTTGTAAATCATCTACTTCATTACTATTAGGAACTATTCTTACTCTTATTTCTTTATTATTATCACCTATATTATTAATCATAACAACTACACAAACTATTATAATTAATATGAATAAAATCTTTCTCATAATAAAAATCCCCCTATAGGTTATGATTACCTAAAGGGGATATTTTATACATTTAATATATCATTATATTTAATAGTTCCTTCTCTTAATAACTCTATTTTACCATCAACAATCTTAATTACTGTTGAAGATACATTGCTAGAATTATTAAACGGAGGGTATATTTGTTCTACTAAATCACTATATTTTTTTAATATTTCTTCATATTCATTAATTGGAGTTTGTCCGCTATCATTAACTGATGTAGTAAGCATTGGTCCAAATTCCTTTAAAATGTTTAAAGCTATATCACAATCAGGAATTCTAACTCCTATTGTTTCATAACCTATTTTTTCTAATACTTCCGGTTTGGATTTAAGAATAAGTGTAAGACCACCTGGTAAATATTTATTAATTAATTTAGTAGCCAAATCATCTACATAAGCAATAGATTTTATTTGTTCTAAATCATAACATAAACAAGCTAAAGGTTTAGATTTATCTCTTTTTTTGATTTCATATATTTTATCTATATTATATATATCATAAATAGAACAACCTATACCATACACTGTATCAGTAGGAAAAATAATAAGTTTATTCATTAAAATCACCTACATAAATAAAAGTCATTCTGTCTTTACCTTCTAAATCCTTTAACACTTCCACTTTAGATTCTGGGAAATATTGATTAGCTAACGCAATCATTTCATCTTTTTTATCATAAGCGTGTTCAAAACAAATCATAGCTTTTTCTTTAAGCATATCTTTAACACCACTTAGAATAATACGATAAAATTTCATACCATCACTACCACCAAAAAGTGCAATATTTGGTTCATTATCCTTAACTAAAGACATAACTTCTTCATCAGCAGGAATATATGGAGGATTAGATACAAATATATCAAACTTTCTACCTTTAAACGGTTCTAACATATCTCCTTGATAAAACTTAACATTTGCCCCTAGTTTTAAGTTATTAGATTCAGCAACTTCTAAAGCTTCGAAAGATATATCAGAAGCAACAACATTCATATTAGGTTCTTCTAAATCTAATGTAATAGCAATACATCCTGAACCTGTTGCAACATCACATACATCAACCTTTTGACCTTTAAAATGTTTGTCATATCTATATAAAATATTTTCCACTAATTCTTCTGTTTCATATCTAGGAATTAACACATTTTCATTAACATTAAAATCATACCCATAAAAACAACTATAACCAATTAGATATTGAATAGGTTCATTATTATTTAAATATCTATTAAATATTTCATTAAATTGATTTAAAACATTTTCTTCTACTTCATCATGAATCTTCACATATAATTGATTAGTTTCTAAACCAGTAACATGTTGAAGTAATAAATAAGCAGCACTTTCTTCTTTATCTAATTCAATAGCTTTATTTTGAGCTTGTTGTAATAACTTTTGATACGTCATATTATTCCTCCTTAATATTATAAGAAATAAGTTTATCATTTATATAGATTAACTCCATTTCAAAATAATTATTATCATTATACATTCTATTTAAAAATAAATAATCTCCTTCCCAAAGATTCAAATCTAATATTTGATTCTTAGGAATCCATTTTAGTTCACCTTCACTACAATCTATTAAATCACCAGTAAAAGATAACCCTTTATATAAATAACACTCTTCAATAATATTATCAATATGAAATATTATTTTTCCACATAATTTATATTCTAATAAAGATAAACCTGTTTCTTCTTTAACTTCACGGATTAAACATTCATCAATAGTCTCGTTGTTTTCTACATGACCACCAACACCAATCCATTTACCTTTATTAATATCTATTTCTTTTTTATTACGATAAAGCATTAATACATTATCATCTTTTTCAATATAACATAATGTTGTTTGTTTCATATAAACCACCGTGTTAAATTATATCATATTTTCTTATTCGCACGCTACTTTTCTTTTATTTTGTAGAGAATATATTCAAAAAACAAAAATGAACTTCTTTTATTATATATAATACAAAAAATGGAATGTCGATTGACATTCCAAAATTTTTTATTCTTTTGAAGATAATTTTCTCTTTTGATCTTCGTTAACTAATTGTTCAATAACTAAATCTAACTTACCATCAATAACAGCATCTAATCTATTGATTGTAAAACCAATACGGTGATCAGTTACACGATTTTGTGGATAGTTATAAGTACGAATCTTTTCAGAACGATCTCCACGACCAATTAATGATTGTCTTTCAGCACCTTGAGCTTCTTCTCTTTCTCTAACAATTGCATCATACATTCTAGCAGCTAATAAAGCTAAAGCTGCAGCTTTATTTTCATGTTGAGATTTATGTACTTGTGATGCAACAGAGAATCCTGTAGGAATATGAGTAACACGTACAGCTGATTTAGTAGTATTTACTGATTGACCACCAGGTCCACTTGAACAAAATGTATCAACACGTACTTCATTCATATCTAATTGGAAATCAATTTCGTCGGCTTCAGGCATAACAAGAACAGTCGCAGTTGAAGTTTGAATACGACCATTAGATTCAGTTACTGGAATACGTTGAACACGGTGAGCACCTGATTCATATTTTAATAATGAATAAACCATATCACCATTAACCTTGAATTGAATTTGAGAATATCCACCCATTTCAGATGGCATTGCATCAATAAGTTCGATTTTCCAACCACGTGATTCAGCATATCTAGTGTACATACGATATAAATCACCAGCAAAGATGTTAGCTTCATCACCACCAGCGGCACCACGGATTTCAACAATAACGTTTTTATCATCATTAGGATCTTTTGGTAATAATAAGATTTTTACTTCTTCTTCAATTTCATCAATTCTAGCTAATGATTCTTCTAATTCCATTATTGCCATTTCTGCAATTTCAGCATCATCAGATGCTTTCATTTCTTTTAAATCAGGAATTGCATCTTGTAATTTTTTATATTCTCTATATAAAACTACTGCCTTTTCTAATGAACGTTGTTCTTTAGAATATTCAGTTAATTTTTTAATATCACATACAACTTCTGGATCAGATAATAAAGTATTTAATTCTTCATATCTAGTTTCCATTATTTTTAAACGATCTATCATATTAAACTCCTATTAATCTTTCTTTTCAGTAAAACGAGAATATTCACCACTAAATATAAATGGTAAACCTTCATGTGTAGAACCTGCACGGTTCTTTGAAATAATTAAATCCGCTTCTTTTTTACGTTCTGAAGCTTGATTATAATAATCTTCACGATATAAGAACATTACGATATCGGCATCTTGTTCAATAGAACCTGAATCACGTAAGTCTGACATAATTGGACGCTTATCATCACGTTGTTCAACGCTACGTGATAATTGTGATAAAGCAAGCACTGGAACATTTAGTTCTCTAGCCATAAGCTTTAAGCTACGTGAAATCTTCGCAACCTTTTCTTGTTGAGTTGCACGGCTATTACCTTCTTCTGCAATTAATTGAAGATAATCGATAACAACAAAGTCTAAGCCTTGTTCAGAAGCTAACTTACGACATTTAGCTCTAATACTGTTAATTGTTGAATCACTTGAATCATCAAAATATAGATTTAAACCATTAAGTTTATTACAAGCATTATTAAAACGACCCCAATCTGGTCCAGGAATCTTACCACTCTTAATATGATTTAAACGAATATTACTTGCAGAAGCAATCATTCTTTCCATTAATTGTTCAGCAGACATTTCTAGGTTGAATATAGCTACAGTAGCCTTACCATTTTTATTACTTTCAGCTATTTGAACAGCCAAGTTCATAGCCATTGCAGATTTACCCATTGCAGGTCTGGCTGCTAAAATCAATAATTGACCACCTTGGAAACCTTGAGTATATTTATTTAATTCTCTAAAACCTGTATCTAAACCAATAACTTCATCTGATCTTTTAGCATTAATTTCAATGCTTTCCATTACAGATTTATAAACTTCTGTAATAGGTTTAAAACTTTCTAAAGTTCTTCTTTTTGAAAGTTCAAAAACTTCTTGTTCAACTTTATTAATATAAGCTTCTGTTTCAACAGCAGGATCATAACCAGCTTGAGCTAATTCTGATAACTTTTGAATAGTTACACGCTTAATAGAAGCTTCACTAACTAAATCACAATATGATCTAAAGTTTAAAGTAGAGTAAGAATAATCAGCTATTGATGAGATATATTCTAATCCACCACATTGATCTAATAAATTATTAGATTGAAGTGAAGCAACAACAGTCATAACATCAATATTTTTACCTTCTTTAGATAAATTAACCATCGTTCTAAAGATTAATTTATTCTTTTGATCATAAAAATCATTAGGTACTAAAATGTCAGAAGCCTCAAGTATTAAATTTTCATCTATTAAAATACACCCAATTAAAGCTGTTTCAGCTTCAACACTTCTAGGTACATTTAAAACTTGTTCTGCCATAATTTCACCTATTTTTCAATAACGTTAACTTCGAATGTTGCGATAATATCTTTATCTAATTTTACACTTGCAGTAAAGATACCCACAGAATTTATAACTGGTATTTCTACTTTCTTTTTATCTAAGTGAATACCTGTTTGAGCTTCAAATTCTTCACATACATATTTAGAAGTGATGTGACCAAAGTTTTTACCATCAGCTCCAACCTTTAAATAAACAGAAATAAATTTATCTTGAATTTCAGATTTAACTTTTTCTAATACGTTTCTTCTATTTTCATTATTAATTCTTTCTTGTTCTTGTTGTGCTTTTAAATTCTTTAAATTGTCATCAGTTGCAAGTAAAGCTAATTTATTATTGATTAAGAAATTACCATATCCATTAGCAACATCTAATATATCATCTTTCTTACCTTTACCTTTAACATCAGCTATTAAAATAACTTTCATAGTTTCATCTCCTGTTTCAACAAAATCTCTTCTTAATATTTGGATCAACATTTCTTTAGCTTCAGCAATAGTTGTATCCTTTAATTGGGTAGCAGCAGCATTAAAGTGTCCACCACCATTTAATTCTTCCATTATAATTTGAACATTTACAGCATCCATACTTCTAGCTGAAATAGCTACTAAACCATCAGGTAACATACCAATAGCGAACGCTGTTTCTATTCCATCAATCGTTAATAACTTATCACTAATTTTAGCTAAAGTAGTACGATCAGGGACAATATCATTTTCATCTTGTGCAACAATTGCAAATCTCTTTTCAAAGATTTCAACATTAACCATCGCACTTGCGATTCTTCTTTCTTCTTCATAAGAATCTCTTAATAATTTACGAACTAATACCATATCAGCACCCATTGTATTAAGTGTTGATGCAGCTTCAAATGTACGAGTTCTCGTACGATATGTAAAGTTGTTAGTATCAACAACAATACCTGATAACATAATAGATGCAATTAACTTATCAATAACAACATTAGCGTTATAGAATAAGAACATTTCTGTTACTAACTCTACTGTTGATGAAGCTGATGTTTCAACATAATAAGATAATGTTTCTTTATAACCAACTTCACCAGCTCTATGGTGGTCAATAACCGAAATATTAGGAACCTTATTAATCAATTCAGGGAACATAGCTCTATTAGGACTTTGTGTATCTGTAATAATTAATAAAGTGTTTGGTTTAATTAAATCATTTGCTTCACTTATTGAAACAAAGCTATTTTTAATATCTTCATTTTCATAATTTTGAATTCTATCATAAATTTTTTGAACTGTAATATCTGCTAACTTAGGATCAAATACCATCTTAGCATTTTTATTTGTTGAATATGCTAATTGCCATATACCCAACATTGAACCCATCGCATCACAGTCAGCTAACTCATGACACATAACTAAAATATTACTACTTTCTTCAATAGCTTCTTTTAAAGCCATTGTTTGAATACGAGCTTCAACTAAGGTATTTTTTTCAACAGCGTTAGTATTACCACCGAAGAATTTAACTTTTTCATTTTGAATATTAACAACTACTTGGTCACCACCACGTTTATGTGCTAACTCTAATGCATTTTTAGCTAAATTTATGATTTCATCAGCTTCAATATCATAACAAGCAACACCCATAGACATTGTAGCCTTAAGATGGTTTTTAGTTGAGATTTCTCTAACTTCATTTAAAACATTAAACTTATCTTCAATCATTTTGTATAATGACTCTTTATCAAAAACAACTAATAACTGATCACTTGATAATGTTTCAAGTAAACAACCATTACTACTAGCCCATTCTGAGATAACCCCTAAAATTTGCCCTCTTAATGTTGATTGTTCTTGAACATCATATCTTCTTAATGATTCTTCTAAGTTATCAATACTAATGATCGCAACTGTTTGAATACGATCATCATAACGTTTAGTAATTTCTTCTCTTTGAGTAACATTGAAGAAGTATAATACATGATTTTCAACATTATGTAAAACATCATATTTTTCTTCAAATACACTTATGATCATTTTATCCTTACCAGCTAAGACATCTTCAGAAAAATTATCAGATATAACATCAATAGAATTGTTAATCAAATTACTCTTAAATGCTTTTTTAGAATATTCATTTGCCCATTTAACTTCTAAGTTTGAATCATATACAACAATACCTATTGGTAATTTTGTAAATGCTTCATCACCAGCAGCAGAAACATGGTGTGAAATAGAATTCCAAGCATTTAAACGATTTTCTAACCAATTAATCTTTTCTACATTTTTTGTATTAAAATGTGTCATTATAATTATTACTGTACAAACTAAAAAGATTACTGCTGTAGATAAAAATATAATGAATGGTACTAAATTACCATAATATCTAAATGCAAAATAACCTAAAACTATAGTTCCAGCTAAAGAAATAAGTGCTAAAATTAATTTTTTCAAGATTAATCACCTCTTCCTAATATGTTATTATATCAAATTCATTCATAATAATCAATTATTATGACCAAAAAGAAAAAGGAGGTTTTTCCTCCTTTAACAGATATAACAATTAAGTATGTATGTTATATATAGACTACAAATTGTGTTGTATGTATTAAGCTTTAATTAAGCTTGTATGTTAACTACAAATAATTAATGTATGTAGCTATAAACTATAAGGTATGTAAAAAGGGATGATAA
>JBGVFV010000109.1:0-31493 GCA_045121295.1 Candidatus Pelethenecus sp. | reverse complement strand
GGTTGGGAATTCAATGCTGGTAACGTTACATTAAATGTAAAAGGTTTAAAAGGTACTGATAACATTGAATGTGAAACTGCTGGTATTTATGTTGTTACTGTAAGTGGTTTAGACACTGCAACTCATACAGTTACAATTGATCCTGTTCAATTATTCGTTAAGGGTGATATGAACGGTTGGGGAGCTAATGCTGATTATGCTTTAACTTATGATAAAGAAACTGATACAGCTACAATCACAATTGAAATTGCTGATATTTCTAAAGCCTTTAAGGTTGCTCCTGATAATTGGGATTTAGCTGGTAAGATTTATAACTTAGGTAAAAATCCTGCTGGTGAAGGTTATGTTGGTGCTGGTGACAGTGGTAACATCACTGTATCTGAAGCTGGTAATTATATTATTAAGGTTGCTGGTATCGTTGCTGGTGAACCTGTATTAACTATTACAAAAGGTGAAGGCGTAGTTGAACCTGTTGTTAATCCAGTTCCTGAAATGTGGGTTCGTGGTTCATTTGATACAAACTGGGCTGCATTAGATGATTATAAATTAATAAAAAGTAAACAATATGTAGGTCAACAAGGTCAAATTGAATTATTAAAGATTACTGTTGAATTAGAAAAAGATACACAATTTAAAATTGGTTCAGCTGATTTTTCATATTCATTTGGCGCAAACGCAACATATGCAGAAGGTCTTTTCGATGTTGTTGATGGAAATTTAAAGGTTAAAACTAAAGGTATTTATACAATTACAATTACTGGTTTAGAAAATCAAGCTACTGCTGAATGTAAAATTGTAGCTGATAACTTATATTTAACAATTGCTGAAGCTTTAGAGGTTAGTGCAAATACTGGTGTAGTAGTTACAGGTAAAGTTAAAACAATTGAAACAGTTACTGAAAAAGATAGTAAAAATAAGCCTGTAAATGTTATTTTAGTGACATTAACAGATGAAGCTACTGAACCAAATGAAATTAAAGTTGCTAATTTAGGCCATGTTCATATTGGTGATGTAGTTACATTAAAAGGTAAAATTGAAGTTAAAGAAGAAACAAATAGAATTAAGAATCCTAAATTTGTTGAAGTTGAAACTGCTGAAGGTAACTCATTAAATGCTGAACTTACAAAAGTTACAGAATTATCTCAATTAGTTGATGGTGCTCAAGTTGTTTTAGCATCTGGTAAATATGTTTTAGGTGCAAATTCTTCTGATTCTAAATATAGAGAAATTTATTATTCAGCAGATTTATTAGATGCACATCAAACAATAGTTACATTAGTTAAATCTGGTGATAACTGGAAATTAAAAGTATCTGAAACTGAATATTTATACTATTCTGGTTCAGATAATGAGATATTCACAGGTGTTGCAAAAACAACTGAAGAAGGATCTGTTGGTTATACTGAAGGTCAAGCAGATTGGGCTATCGCTATTAATGAAGGTGTTTTAACAATTGTTAACGTTGCTAATAACCAAAGATATTTACAATTCAATATTGGTTCTGTTAGAGTTGCTGGTTATAAAACTACAAGCAATCAAGTTAATCCAGAAATGTATATTTTTAAAGAAAAAGTAGAATTAGAAGAAGCTATCACATATAAACTTACAGATGTTGCTACATTTGAAAAAGGTGAAGTATGGAATGATATTTTCGTTTTAGGTAACGCAAAATATGATAAGGCTTGGAAAATTACAGCTAATGATAAAAAAGTATTAGATGCTTCAGGTACTACATATGACGCAACACATAGATTACAATGTCAAGGTAAAAATAATATGATCATTGATTTCTCATCTTATAAAGGAGAAATTAAAGTTCAATTATTTGTTTTATCATCAAGTGGTGATGATTTAAAAAGAACAATTACATTGATGGATGGAGAAACAGAAGTTGAAGTATTTACAGTTAATCAAAAAGATGGTTGGACAGATAAAAATGTATTAAATACTATGATTTTTGAATTCACTGTTGATGCAGGTTCAGCTTATGAATTAGTATTCTCTGGTGGCATTAATATTCATGGTATTAATTTATTACCTGTAACTAATTCTGCCGAATAATCATAAAATTATTACTTAAGTATTAGAGATAAACTTCCTAATAAGAGTTTATCTCTTTTCTTTTTGTCATAAATACACTTTGTTTATTTAATTATGTTTGAAATTGTAATTTCATAATTCTTTTAACTTGAATTTTACTTATAATTACTATATAATTATATATGCATATTGCGATTTAAGAATAAAGGAGAATATTATGAAAAGATTTTTTAATACTTTATTAACTATAACGTTATTATTATGTTGTGTTGTAGGCTTAGTTTCTTGTGGTAAAGAAAAAGGACATGAACATCCAGTAGAAGAAAATTGGTCAAGAGATGCATCATCTCACTGGCATCAATGTACTGAATGTGATGCACAAGTAGATTTTGCTGTTCATACATTCGCTGAATGGACTTTAAAAGATAATGAATGTAAAGAAACAAGTACTTGTACAGTATGTGGATTTACAAAGACTAAAGATGCAGAACATGATTACCAAAATGGTAAATGTACTCATTGTGGTCATAAAGAAATAGTAGTTGCAGTTGGTAAACCAATTAAAGCAGAAGAACCAATGGATGTATATGTTAAAGTTCCTGCTGATTGGACAAAAGTTAACTGTTATTATTGGTGTGACTTAGCTGTTGGTGTACAAGGCGATGGTTCTGAAATTGATTTTGAAGAACATGTTGGTATGTGGCCAGGCTTACCTATGACTTTAGTAGATGAAGCTGAACATATTTATGGTTTTAGAATTCCTAAATATACTAATATGATTATTTTTAATAACAATGGTACACCTCAAACTGTGGATTTAGAATTAGTATCATCTAATTTCTATATTTTAAATGAATCTGCAGGTGGCGATGGTAAATTTACTGTTGCTAAATATGATACTTATACAGATCCAAACAATACTAAATTAAATCAATATCCTTCTAAAGATGTTGTAGTTGAATATGAATATAGAACTATTTATGCTCAATTACCAGCAGCATGGACTGAAGCTAAGATTTGTTTCTGGGATACTACTGAAGGTACATGGCCAGAATATGCTAATTTAGAAGTAGTAGATGCAACTAATCATATCTATAAATTTACTTTACCTACAATTGTTAAATCAATTATTTTAAATGGTGGAGAAAATTTAGATACTAAAGAATTAGTTTTAGAAAAAGATAAAGATTACTTTATCGTTACTGATCAAAATACAGTAACTTATGGTACTTATCAAACAGAATAATTTTGTTTAAAATTAGCAAACTATATTAGATTTTTTAAGAGATGACTAAATATTTTTGTCATCTCTTTTTTTTTGTGTCAATTTTTTGCTTAAAATGGTCGAATTATTTGCTTATTTTAGTTGACAATATTAAGAGATTTCTATATAATAGAAAATGCATTGGAATGCACGATTTATTTTAAAAGGAGAATATTATGAAAAGATTTTTAAGAGGGTTTATTTTTGCCTTTATTGCAATTTTATCTTTCACATTAATTTCATGTGGTAATGAAGAAACAACACATGAACATACTCCAAGTGCAGTTTGGAGTCGTGACTCTGCATCACACTGGCATGCGTGTGAAGTTGAGGGATGTGATGAATTATTAGAATTCTCATTACATACATTATCAGATTGGACTAAACTTGATGGTGAATGTAAAGAAAAACGCGAATGTACAGTTTGTGGTTTTGCTACAACTCGTGAAATAGCGCATGAATTTGTTGATGGTTTATGTGTAGGTTGTGGATTAGAAGAAGGAAACTATGAAGTAGAACAATTCTATGTTAGAGGTGAACATAATGGTTGGGGTTCACCAGAAGAACATGCGTTAGTTTATGATCCAAAAACTAAAACAGCTTCTATTCAAATTACTTTAGAAGAAGGTAAGAAATTTAAAGTAGCTGATGCTAGCTGGAGTGAAGGTAGAAACTTCGGTGCAGCTAACTGTATTTATGAAGCTGGTTTATTTGAAGGTACTGATGATATAATTGTATTAACTACTGCTGATTACATTATTACAGTTAGTGGTTATGATACAGGTGAATATTCAGTTGAAATTAAAATCGCTTGTAAACATGAATTTGGTACTGCAACACCAGTTGAAGGAAAACAATGTGAATTTTCTGAAAAGTGTTCTTTATGTGGTGTTGTAAATCAATACACTAAACATACATTTACTGATGCAGATATTATTTGTGATGTATGTGGACATGCTGATTTAAAAGTTTATTATGTAAAAGGTTCATTCAATGGATTTGCTGTTAATGAAGAATTTGCATTAGAATATGATGAAACTACTCATACTGCAACAGTTGATTTATGGTTACAAGTTGGTCATTCTTTCAAGATTGGTACTGCAACTGGTACTGATGAAGAACAATGGAGATTTAATTATGATACTGTAACATTTGGTGCTAAGGCTAAGGATGCTTTCATTCCTGACAATGATAGAAATATGTATTGTGTAGCTAAAGGCGCTGATGCTTTAGGAGTTAAATTTACTGTAACTATTACAGGTTTAAATACTATAAATCATACTATGACTATTGATACAGAAGAAGAATACGATATTGAAAGTGTAACTCTTCCTACTGTTTCTACAGGTTTATTCGTTTTAGGTACTTTAAATGGCTGGACTGCAAACGATTCTTATGGATTAAGTTCATCAAATGGTGTAAGTAAAATTACTTTACAATTAAATGTTGGTGATGAATTTAAAATTGCTACAGCCGATTGGTCTAAAGAATTTAATTTTAATAATTCATCATTTGAAACTGGTTTATTTACAGCTGGTGGTGAATATGGTAATAACCTGGTTGTAGCAAATGCTGGTACTTATACAATTATCATTTCTGGTTCTTCATGTGTGATTGTTGCCGGTAATGGTGAAGATGCTGAATTACCTGATCCAGTTGATGAAACTGCATTATATCTTAGAGGTACAATGAATGGTTGGTCACCAAATGCAGATTATAAATTTACTAAATCTGGTAGCACTAGTACTTTAGAAGTAAATCTTACTGCTGGTGATATGTTTAAAATTACTTTAGGTTCTTCATGGGATGATGCTGATCAATGGAATTTTAATAATATTACAGTAGGTGCTTCATTATTTACAGCCGATACTGAAGATCCAATGAAACCTAATATTGTTGTTAATACTACTGGAAAATATAAATTTACAGTTACTGGTACAAATATAACAGTTGAAGCGGTTGGTTCAACTGGTGGAAATGAAGGAACAGATACACCTGTAACTCCAACTCCTGAAAACCCTGGAACTGGTACTACACCTACACCTGAAAATCCAGATCAAGGTGATGGAACAGATACTCCTGTAACTCCAACTCCAGTTAAATCTGGTTTGTTCGTTTCAGGTGATCATAATAATTGGGGTGCAACTGACGCTGATGAATTATATACAGTTAATGGTGTAAGTTCAATTACAATCAAATTAAATGCTGGTGTTTCATTTAAAGTTAGAGCTAGTAAAACTACATGGGAAAATGTAACTCAATACCATTTCTTAAGTGGAACTTTCAACGCTGCATATTTTGAACAATCTGGAGATGAAGTTGATAGACCTAATATTAAAGTAAAAGTAGCTGGTGAATATAAAATTTCAATTACTGGTACTACATTATCTGCTGAAAGACTTGGTGACTACACATGTGTTGATTCAGCTCAACATACTATGGTTGATGCTACTTGTGAAGTTGCTAAACATTGTTCAGTAACAGGATGTGGTTATTCAGAAGGTGCTCCATTAGGACATATTTGGAGTACAGAAGGCACTGCTGGTGCTGGTGTAATTGTTTACCCATGTACTAATACTGGTTGTTCAGCAACTAAAGAAGTAATTACTGATGTTGAACAAATTGAAGGTACTGTTTTATATTTAAAACCAAATAATAACTGGAAAGCCTCTAATCCTAGATACGCTGTTTATACTTGGGATGGTGGCGATCAATGGTTTGATATGACAGATAGTAATGGCGATGGCATTTATGAAGTCGTAATTCCTGAAGGAATTTCTAACATTATTTTCGTTAGAATGAATCCATCAACTACTACAAATAATTGGACAAATAAATGGAATCAAACTGCTGATTTAAAAGTTCCTACTAATGGTACTAATTTATACACTGTTAAAGAAGATACTTGGGACAAAGGTGGAGGTTCTTGGTCTACAAAATAATTTTTATAATATAAATAGATAAGGATAAATTCAATTAAATTAGGATTTATCCTTTTTATTTTGTATCATTACAAATATAGATATTTTTTAGCATTTTTCACAAAAAAATGAAGCGTTTTCATTGACAATTTTATATATTATTATATAATATATATGGCAATAAAATGCGATATCAAAAAAAGGAGAAATGAATATGAAGAAATTTTTAAGTATTTTTGCTTGTTCTTTCTTATGTTTATGTAGTGCTTTAACTATTACTGCATGTCGTGGTAATCATAAACATGAAGTGAAAGAAGAAACTTGGGTACGTGATTCAGCTTCACACTGGCATGCATGTGAAGGTTGTGATGAATTATTCGATTTAAGTGTACATACTTATAGCGAATATACAAAAGATTCAAAAGAATGTAAACAAACACGTACTTGTACAGTTTGTGGATTCGTACAAACTCAAACTGTAGCTCATACATGGGGTGCATGGGCAAATCGTACTGATGGTACTTTCGGCAAAGAATGTTCTCACTGTCATGCAGTTGAATATCTTGCTCAATATTATATAAAAGGCGCTATCGCTGGAAACTCAAATATTGTTTGGGGAGTTTCTGAAGATGGTAAATTAGCAATAGATGCAACTACAATGGCTGCAACTATTACTCTTGAATTAGTGGCTGGAGACCAATTTAAAGTTGGTACAAAAGACGGCTGGGAATTCAATGCAGGAAATGTTACTTTACCTGAAGGATTAGAAGGAACTGATAATATTGAATGTAAGGTTGCTGGAACTTATAAAGTTACGATTGTTGATTTAACAGCTGATAAACATGAATGTGTTGTTACTCTTGTTGCAGGTGCTGAAGTAACTCCTACTCCAGAAGTTACGCCAACACCAGAAGTAACTCCTACTCCAGAAGTTACACCAACACCAGAAGTAACTCCTACTCCAGAGGTTACACCAACACCAGAACCAGTTGTAACATATACAGTTACATATGTTGTTAATGGTCATGGTGAACAACCTGCTGCTTTAACAGAAGTTACAGCATTACCTGCTGAATTACCTGTATTAGAAGCAACTGGTTGGACATTTGACGGTTGGTATACTGATGAAGCTTTAACAACTCCTGCAGTTGCTGGTGCTACAATTACTGCAAATACAACTTTATATGCTAAATGGACTGAAGTAGTTGCTCCAACTCCAACATATATAGTTACTTATGTTGTAAATGGTCATGGTACAGCTCCAGAAGTATTAACAGAAGTTACAGCATTACCTGCTGAATTACCTGTATTAGAAGCTGCTGGTTGGACATTTGGTGGTTGGTATACAGATGAAACTTTAACAACTGTTGCAGTTGCTGGTGCTGCAATTACTGCAGATACAACTTTGTATGCTAAATGGACTGAAATTATTGTTCCTGTTCCTGAATTATGGATAAGAGGTTCATTTGGTGGTAACTTATGGCCTGTATTAGAGGATTATAAATTAATCGTTAATTCAGAAGGAAATTATGCTTCATTAGAAGTACATTTTAGCTTAAATACAACTTTCAAGGTTGCAGAAGAAGATTGGGAAGGTTTAGTTTATGATGCTACTGACATTACATTAAATGCTAATTTGACAAATGATAATGGCAATATTAAAGTTAAAAAAGCAGGTATTTATTTAGTTAAAATTTCAAATATAAATAATGTTAAAAATGCTGTTTTAACTGTTGAGTTAGTTGAAGCTGATGAAGTAACTCAATTAAAAGAAGATACTGCAATTTATGTTAAGGCTCCATCAAATTGGAAAACAGTGAATGCTTATTTCTGGTTTGATTCAGCGACAGGATTTGATGCCACATTAGAGGATAAGAGTGTTATGCCAGGATGGCCAGGATACTCAATGACATTAGTAGATGCTACAAATAATATTTGGGGTTTCTCAGTTGTAAAAGGTGCTACTAATATTATTTTTAATAATGGTTCTGTTCAAACTACTGATTTATCTTTTATCACTAATACTAATTATTATGTTCTTGAAGGTACAACTACTATTACTGTTAAAGAACAATCAACTTATAATGATGCTTCTAATACATATTTACATAATGTTAGAGATTTATTTGTTACAGTAGGTGATAATGCTGTTGAAATGTTATCTTATAATGCAGAAACTGATACAGCTTCAATTTCATTAACTTTATATGCTGATCAAAGTGCGACAGTAGCAAGTTTAGCTGGTAAACCTTCATTCGCTAAATTTACTGCTGAAGTTACTTCTATTTATGATTTTGAAGTAACAAATGTAAGTAAAGCCACTAGATCTTTAACTGTTGTTAATCAAATGGCAAAATTTGATTCTGAAACAGTTATTGATTTAACGTCTGAAAATGTATCTTACGAAAAGAATGCTGGTATTTTTAAAGGTATTTATGTAGATGCAACAAATGGTAAATTTGTAACTAATAATGGATGGATTCAAGTTAATGCTGGAACTGTTTTAACTTTCTTAGTAGAAGAAAATGCAATAGTAGATTTAATTACTATGGATGCAGCTGAACCATTTACAGTTGTTTGTGAAAATGGTTTATGTACAATTACTGTAACTGAACAAGTCTACATTAGACAAATTTTAGTTTCTTATAAAGTTGATACAACTATTGATAATAACATTTCATTAATTGATTTCTTATCATCTGCTCAAGGAATTTCACTTAATTGGAAAGGCGTAACAATTGATACAACTGAAAGTGGTGCAAAATTTGCAACTCATAATAACGGTACTTTAATAATTGTTAATGCAAATACAACTCTTTCATTCGATGTTCTTGATGGTGCACATGTTAAATTTAACATGTATAGTGGTTATGAGTTACCTGATGTAGTAGTAGAAGGTACTAAATTCACTTATAAATTTACATCTCAAACATATATTTATTCATTAGATGTAGAATATTGGTATGATTTTACTGAAAATGCAAGTGCTGATTTAACTCAATGTTCAAAACATTTTGAAGGTAATACTGGCAACTGGAAAGGTATCGATGTAGATGCTACTTCAGGTAAATGGGTTTTAAATTCTTCAAAAGATTGGATCCAAGTTAACGCTGGTACTAAATTCAGTTTTGATGTTGAAAAATGTGTTAAAGTCGTTTTAAATGTTCACGAAAATGTTGGCAATTTTGAAATCGATTTAACTTCTCAACCTGGAAAATGTATTGTTACTGTAATAAATAACGATTATATTAAACAAATATCTACTGTTTATGGTGTAAATCATACTCCATCAAATGAATGGACTGGTAACGAAACTCATCACTGGAACGTGTGTGCAGTTTGTGGTGAAGGTGAATTCAATAAAGCAGAGCATGCATATTCTTCAGATTGTGATACTGTATGTAATGATTGTAAAAAAGTAAGAGCTGTTGAGACTGCTCATACATATGATAGTGACTGTGATACAACATGTAATTTATGTAATGAAGTTAGAGAAGTCGCTGATCATCAATTTGATGGTGAATATGAAATTAAAAATGCTAATGGACACGCTCATATTTGTTCAGTAGAAGGTTGTAATGCTGAAAGTGAAATCGAACCTCATACACCTTCAGCTGATCCAGAAAAAACTTCAGAAGCAATTACTTGTAACGATTGTGGTTATCAAATTCGTGCAGCATTAACACATGTTCATACATATCCTAATGGTAAAGCTGAAGATGCTGAATTTACTGATGAAGAATATACAATTGATGTAGAACCTAAATGTGAATCTAAAGGATCTAAATCAGTTCATTGTACTGATCCAGAGTGTACACATTCAATTAATGTTACAGAAATTGCTGCTTTAGAACATGAATTTGGTAATATTTCTTATACATGGAATGGTAATAATACTGAAGTTACTGCTAGTAGAACTTGTGCTCATGATGCTACTCATGTTGAATCTGAAAAAGTTAATGCTACAAAAACTTCTGAAACACCTGCTACATGTTTAGCAGAAGGTAGTATAATTTATACATCTGATACATTTACAAACACAGCATTCGCTGTACAAACTAAAGAAGTTAACCCTGAAAAATTAAGTCATGTTGCTGGTACAATTACTTCAGCACCTGCAACATGTTCATCTACAGGTATGAAAGAACATTCTATTTGTACTTTATGTAATGTAACTTATTTAGATAAAGAAGGTAATGAAACAACTGAACAAGCATTAACTATACCAAAAGTTGACCATAGTTATACTTATGATTATGTTAATGGTAAAAAAGGATGTTCAAATTGTGATTACAACGGTACAATTGAAAAAAGTTCATATGCTTTAATGGGTACTATACCCGGAAGTAACTGGGCTGGTGGATTAGCTATGTATAAAACTGAAATTACTAATGTATTTAGAATTGACGTCACTCTTGCAGCAAATACTCAATATGAACTTAAGTTTAAAAATGTTAGCACTTGGTATGGAAATGGTGGTACTGTTACATCTATAGCTTATGCATGGGATATGAGTGGTGGAGATAACTGTAAAGTTAAAGTTGGAACTGCAGGAGTATACTCATTCTACTTTGCTTCTACATCAAAACGTATGTTTGTGCTTGATTCAAAAACGACATTTGATGATTTTGCTATTTCGTTAATAGGTTCATTTAGTTCTTCTAATTGGAGTACCGATATTAAAATGGATTATATAGGTGGATTAAAATGGTCAACTGAAGTAGAATTAACTGCTAGTACTAAATATACTTATAAAGTTAGAAAAGATAGCGCTTGGACTGAACAATGGGGTAGTTCTTTTGGTTCGTCAGATGCTTCATATACTCCATCTAAAACTGGTAGATATACTTTCACTATTGACTTTGCAGCAAAAACTATGACATTTACTATTATTGCTTAATTCTTTATGCAATTCGCAAATACCTTAAAATATTAATTAATATGAGTATTTCTAATATATAGCAGAGGTATAATAAATGAAAGCTATACATAAATTAATACTTTTCTCAATGTTAATATTGTTTAGTATTTCATTATTCGGTTGTAGTGAAGATGTTCCGACATCTATTCCTACATTTGAAACTTCTGGACCTACTAAAGAATTAACTGGTGGAAAAGAAGAAAAAACTCAAAATCCTACTGAAAATACTTCTAATGAAGAATTAAAAGTAGAGACTCCTAAGACAATCATTATTTATCTTGATATAGACTGGGAAGAAGTAACTGAAGCGTACTTTAATGATACAGTTATGGAACGTGGTCAATATGATAATGATTGTGAATATAAAGTTGAAATTGAAGCCGAATTAATTACTAAATTTGATTTAGACTTCAAACAATATAATTCATGGTGGCATATCCAAGATACATACCAATCATGGAATTGTGATTCATATATTGATGTTGATATGAAAGCTGGCGAAACTTACATCGTTAAAGATGTTAACTGGACATATCAATGGGATAATGAAGAACAAAAATGGTACACTTGTACTATAAGTAAACAATAAAATAATTTGTGGAGATAAGTCCTTTGATTTATCTCCACTTTTATTTTTAATTACTAGTAATTAATGGAAAATTAGTATATAATAATATAGAATCTAGACTTATTTATAAGTCTTTTATTATGGTGATGAAATGGAAAAGTATGAAATTAATAAGTTTATATCAGAATATGAAATAAAACTTAATGATTTAAAGATTGCTTTAAATGTTGAAGGTAAAAGACCTAGATTAGCTGAACTTGAAAAAGAAACTGTTAAAGATGACTTTTGGTCTGATCAAGGTAAAGCTCAAGGTATTATTAGTGAAGTAAATCAACTTAAAGAAATTATTAATTCATATACTGATTTAGAAAATAAATATAAAGATATATTAGATTTAGTAGATATGGCTTTAGAAGATACTGAAGCTATGGAATTATTTGAATCTATGGTAGAAGAATTTATTAAAGACACAACTACTTTAGAAGAAAGTGCGTTACTTAGTGGTAAATATGATTATTCTAACTGTATCTTAGAACTTCATCCAGGTGCTGGTGGTACTGAATCAATGGACTGGGCAGATATGTTATATCGTATGTATTTAAGATTCTGTGATAAAAAGGGATTTAAAGTAAAGGTATTAGATTATCTACCTGGAGATACTGCGGGTGCAAAATCTGTTACGTTATCTATAACAGGTCCTTATGCATATGGTTTACTTAAAGGTGAAAAAGGTGTTCACAGATTAGTTAGAATATCACCATTTGATTCTAATAGTAGACGACATACATCTTTCTGTAGCTGTGATATAGCTCCTGAAATAGCAAACAATAATGAAATAGTAATTAAGGATGAAGATATAAGAGTTGATGTATTCCGTTCTAGTGGTGCTGGTGGTCAATCAGTTAACACAACTGATTCAGCTGTTCGTATTACACATTTACCTACTAATATAGTTGTTACATGTCAAAATGAAAGAAGTCAAATTAAAAATAGAGAAGTAGCTTTAAATGTTTTAAAATCTAAATTATTAGAATTAGAGATTAAACGTCAAGAAGAAGAAATGAAATCTATTAAAGGTGAAAACATGAATATTAATTTTGGAAGTCAAATTAGATCTTATGTTTTCTGTCCTTATACTTTAGTTAAAGACCATAGAACAGATTATGAAATGGGTAATGTAAATGCTGTAATGGATGGAGATATTGAAGGATTTATGATTTCATATTTAAAGATGATGGCAGGTAAGAATAATGAATAAAAAAGAAGTATTAAAGAAAATTAAACAGTTTTTATGTGTCGCATTAGGTGTTATTTTATTAGATATAGGTTTTTATTTCTTTATGACACCTACTAAAATTATAATGGGTGGTATGACAGGTTTATCAATTTTATTAGAACCTGTATACTCTAAATTAGGAACTTGGTTTACACCTTCTATATTCTTATTCATTACTAATACAATAGCGTTAGTAATTGGTGGTTTATTATTAGGTAAAGATTTCTTTATTAAATCAGTATTTTCATCTTTATTTAGCCCATTAGTGGTTTTTATATTAGAAAGAACATTAGATCCTAATCTATTTTTACAATATGTAACTGAAAGTGGTAAATATATAATTTCTCTTATTTGTGGTGCTGGATTAGCTGGTTTAGGATTAGGTATAGCTTTAAAGAATAATGGTAGTACTGGTGGACTTGATGTAATTCAAAAGATTATGAGTAAATACATGAAAGTACCTTATAGCAAAACAATGTATTTAACTGACTGGGTAATTGTTTTCTTCTCTGGATTTACTTTTGTTGGTGGATTTAAATTTAACATTGAAATAGTAGTATATGGTATATTAGGTGTATTAGGTATATCTATGATAATTGATGCTTTCTTATTAAAAGCTCGTAATCGTAAAACATTACATGTTGTTACTACTAAACCAGATGATATTAGAGATATGTTATATAAAGAAATTGATAGAGGTGTTACATACTTAAATGCACAAGGTGCATATACAGGTGTAAAACGTACTATGGTTGTTTGTGCTATGGAAAAACATGAAGCTTATAAGATTATGGATTTAATTGATACAATTGATCCAGAGGCATTCTGTTATGTAACATCAACAAAAGAAATAATTGGAAAGTATGATCATAAATATGACTACGACACAGATTAAAAAAGTAAAAGATAAATATAAGATTACTTTAGGTGATGAATCTATTTTAATAACTGAAGAAACAGTTTTAAAATATAGATTATTTAATCCTAAAGAATTAGAAAATTTAGACGAAATTAAACAATTTGATTTATTAGAAACATTTAAAAATAAAGCCATATCATATCAAGTTAGATATAATAAAAATAGTAAAGAAGTAATCGACTATTTAATTGATAAAGGTTTAGATTTTTATGAATCTAAGCAAATAGTTGATGATTTAATTACAAAAAAACTTATAAATGATCAATTAATAGCAAATAATTGTGCTAGTGGTTTAGCTAGAAATAGTAATGGTTTATTAATGATTAAAATGAAGTTACAAAATAGAAAGTTTGATTCTGTTATTATAGATAATGCTATTAGTCAGATTTCAGATGAAGATTATGAATATGGATTTAATAAAATCATAAGAAAAGCTAATGATAAGTATAGTAAGATAGAAGAAACTTATATTAGAAAAAACAAAATAAAAGAGTATTTATATAGACATGGATATGTAAATGTAGATTTTGATTAATAAAGGAGACAATGAAAAATTGTCTTTTTTAATTTTTATTGAAAAAATATAAAAAATATTTGAAAATTACATTAGTATATTTATATATATTAGATATTCTATAGTCAAATTTATGATAAAAAATAGTGATGTTAACACTATTGAAAATTAAAAATATAAGTGCTATTATATGGTCGTAATAGCTATTAAAATTGATTCCGGACTCTTTGAAAATGTAATATATTTAAGATTTTTAATAAAACAAATTTATCTAAAAGGAGACTTGTATTATGAGTGAATTAGAAAAAATAATTGAATATAAAAAGAAATTACAAGACAAAATCAGAATATTACAAGGTGAATTAGATAGCCTTGAAATCCAGGAAAAGCATATTTTAACAGAAAGAGAAAATGCTATAGCTGAAGGTAAAGCTATAGGTAAAGCTATAGGTAAAGCTATAGGTAAAGCTATAGTTAAAGCTGAAGTTGCTAAAAAAATGAAAGAAATGGGTCTTACTAATGAAACGATAGCTGAAGCTACAGGCCTAGACAAAGAAACTATAGAAAATTTATAATTTAATTAAATTTAAGCTTAAATATAATAGTAAAGTACTATAATCCACCTTTTTAGGTGGATTTATTTGTTTATAGGTTGATTAATTTTATAATTTAATTTATAATAAAATTAATAAATACAAGGAGTGATAAATATGATAAGAAGTAAAATTGATTCTACATTTATGTATTTTTTTGATCAAGGTAAATGTTTAGAAGCTTACAATGTTTTTGGTGCCCATCTTAATAAAGATGAAAATGGTAATATTTTAGGTTGTGAATTCTGTTTATATGCACCTAATGCAAACTATGTAGCTGTTGTAGGTGATTGGAATGGTTTTAATACAGGTTCTCATCCTATGGAAAATATCGATAATAGTGGTATTTGGTATACATACATTGAGGGAAACTATGAATGGAATAATTATAAATATTATTTCTCAACTAAACAAGGTGAAATAAAATATAAACAAGATCCATTTGGCTTTTATTCAGGCTTAAGACCAAGTACTAATTCAAAGGTTTATGATATTGACGGTTATGAATGGAATGATGCTGATTGGATGATGAATCATAAAAAGACTTATGATCAACCAGTATTAATTTATGAATTACATATGGGTTCATGGAAAAAGAAAGAAGATGGAACTTTCTATCCTGCTAATGAAATGGCACCTATGTTAATTGAATATTTAAAAGAATTTGGTTATACACATGTTGAAGTTATGCCAGTTTATGAACATCCACTTGATGCTTCATGGGGTTATCAAGGTACTGGTTATTATTCAGTTTCTGCTAGATATGGTGTACCAAAAGACTTTATGTACTTTGTAGATTTATTACATCAAGCTGGTTATGGTGTAATTATGGACTGGGTTCCTGGACATATTTGTAAAGATGCTCAAGGTTTATATTTATTTGATGGAACTCCTTTATACGATTATCCAGATCCATCAATTAGAGAAAATGTAGAATGGGGTACTGCAAACTTAGACTTAGGTAAAGGTGTTACTAGATCTTTCTTATTCTCTAACGCTTTATTCTATATGAAATATTTCCATGTAGATGGATTTAGAGTAGATGCTGTAAGTAACATTTTATATCATTTAGGTAATCCTGATAGAGGTGTAAATGAAGGTGCTTGTAGTTTCTTAAGAGAATTATCTAATATAATTTTTGGTGTTGACGATAGAGTGTTATTTATGGCTGAAGATTCATCAAGCTTCCCACATGTAACTAAACCAACTGATATTGGTGGTATCGGTTTTAACTATAAATGGGATATGGGTTGGATGAATGATACATTAAAATATTTTAAACTTGACCCTGTATTTAGAAAATATCACCATCATCAATTAACGTTTAGTATGATGTATTATTATAATGAACAATTCGTATTACCATTCTCTCATGATGAAGTAGTACATATGAAAGGTTCATTATTAAATAAAATGCCTGGCGATTATTGGAAACAATTTGCTAATTATCGTTTATTAATGGGTTATATGATGACTCACCCTGGTAAGAAATTATTATTTATGGGTAATGAACTTGCACCATACAGTGAATGGGCATTTGCTGGTCAATTAGATTGGCATTTATTAAAGTTCCCTTCTCATGATTCAGCTAATAGATATATGAAAGATTTAACAAATCTTTATAAGAATTCTAAGTGCTTATGGGAATTAGATTTTGATAGAGCTGGTTTTGAATATATAGATGCAGATAATATGGATCAATCATTATATATTTATGCTAGATTTGCTAAGAAGAAAGATGATCACTATTTAGTTGTTATGAACTGTACACCAAATACATATGATAATTATAAAATTGGTGTTCCTGGCAATTATGATTACATAGAAGTGTTAAATAGTGACCAAGATATATATGGTGGTTCTAATCGTATTAATCCAGAAGTATTAAAGAGTAGTGAAGAAACTTGGAGTAGATATAATAATGTTATTTATTTAACTATTCCACCTCTAGGTATTACTATTTTAAAAGCTAAAAAGTAAAGAAAACCTAGAACAACTAAAAAAGTTGAAGCCTGAAAAGGTTTTCACAATGAACTCTTTTAACTAATATGGTACAATGCTTGTAGAATATGAAAATTTTGGAGGAATTAAATATGAATTATCCTAATTTTAAGGATGTTAAAACGTTTAAAAATGCGTTTGTACAAAATGTAGAAAATAAATACGCAATTCCATTCGAAGAATCTAATAGCTACCAACAATATGTAGTTTTAGGTGAAATGTTAAGAATGAACATTGCAAAAGACTGGTATAACACTATTAAGTTAACTAAAGAAAAAGAAGCTAAACAAGTTTACTATTTCTCTATGGAATTCTTAATGGGTCGTATGATTACTAATAACTTAATGAATGCTGGTGTTTATCAAACTGTTAAACAAGCTTTCAATGAGTTAGGTATCGACTTAAATGAAGTTGAACACCAAGAATCAGATGCTGGTTTAGGTAACGGTGGTTTAGGTAGATTAGCTGCTTGTTTCATGGACTCTGTTGCATCTTTAGGTTATCCAGTTCATGGTAACTGTATTAGATATCGTTATGGTTTCTTTGAACAAGGTATCAAAAAAGGTTATCAAGTTGAACACCCAGACCGTTGGTTAAAAGACGTTCACGTTTGGGAAATTAGAAAAGATGATGAAGCTGTAGAAATTCCATTCTATGGTTATATTGATATGTCTACTACTAATGGTAAATTAGTTGTAAAACATAAAAATGCTGAATATGTTAAAGCTGTACCATATGATGTACCTATCATTGGTGATAATAACCACGTTGTTAATACATTAAGATTATGGAGTGCTGAACCAGCTTCAACATATCCAGATAACGCTTTTGAATATCATAGAAAACTTAGAGATATTTCTTCTATGTTATATCCAAACGATGAAACAGAAGATGGTAAAATCTTACGTTTAAAACAACAATATTTCTTCGTTTCTGCAGGTGTTAAATCTGCTATCAAACGTCATAAGAAAATTTTCGGTACTTGCCGTAACTTACATGAAAAAGTATGTTTCCATATTAACGATACTCACCCAGCTTTAATTATTCCTGAATTAATGCGTATCTTAGTTGATGAAGAAGGTATCGAATGGACAGAAGCATGGAATATCACTAAAAATGCATGTGCTTACACTAACCATACTATCTTAGCTGAAGCATTAGAAAAATGGCCTTTACATATCTTCAGATTATTATTACCAAGAATCTATACTATTACTGAAGAAATTAATCGTCGTTTATTAATTGAAATTGCTTCTAAATATGGTGAAAATTCTCATGAAGCTTACCAAATGGCAATTGTTAAAGATAACTTAGTACATATGGCTAATATCGCTATTGCTGGTTCATTCAGTGTTAACGGTGTTGCTGCATTACATACTGATATCTTAAAGAATATTGAAATGAAAGTGTTCAGTGATTATTATCCTGGTAAATTCAACAACAAAACAAATGGTATTACTCACCGTCGTTGGTGCTACCATATTAACCCAGAATTAGTTCAAATCTTAAACGAATACTGTGGTGAAGAATGGGTTAAAAATCCAGATCTATTAGAAAAATTATTACCATATGCTGATGATCCAATTGTTCAAGCTAAATTCATCAACATGAAGAAAGCTAGAAAAGAAGCATTAGCTAACCGTATTTATAAATCTCAAGGTGTTTCTTTAGATACTAACTCAATCTTTGATATTCAAGTTAAGAGATTACATGAATATAAACGTCAATTATTAAATGCATTACATATAATGTATGTATATAACCGTTTAAAGACTGATCCAGAATTTAAAGCTAATTACCATCCACATTCATTTATTTTCGGTGCTAAGAGTGCTCCTGGTTACTTCTTCGCTAAGAAAGTAATTAAATTAATTAACACAATTGCTGATAAAGTAAACAATGACTATGATACTAATCATTTATTAAAAGTAGTATTTGTTGTTAACTATAACGTTACATATGCTGAAACAATTATGCCAGCTGCAAACGTTTCTGAACAAATCTCTACAGCTTCTAAAGAAGCTTCAGGTACTGGTAACATGAAGTTCATGATGAACGGTGCTGTTACATGTGGTACTTTAGATGGTGCTAACGTTGAAATTGGTGAATTAGTTGGCGATGATAACATTGTTATCTTCGGTATGAACGCTAAAGAAGTTACTGATTTATATGCTGCAGGTAACTATAATCCATATGAAATTTATGAATCAGATGAAAGAATTCATACAATTATTGATCAATTAACTAATGGTTTCTTCGAAAATGTTCATAGAGATGAATTTACATGTATTAGAGATAACTTATTACAAAGAGATCCTTACTTAGTATTAAAAGATTTTGATTCATATGTTAAGGCTCAAGAAAAGATTAATGATTTATATAAAGACACTGCTAAGTGGACTCATATGTCAATCGTTAATACTGCTAAATCTGGTTTCTTTACTACAGATAGAACAATGCGTCAATATAATGAAGATATTTGGCATGTTGAACCAATAAAATAAGAATTAATAAAAGGGGAGTAAGCTCCCCTTTTTAATCAATGGAGATGATTAATTTATGATATCATTAGATAATAAATCTAATATTGAAAATAGTATAATTAAACTTAATAACAAAACTAGGATATTATCTATTATTAGATTTTTATTAATTATGACAATTATTACATTTGTTATATGCTTTATTTCATTAGAAAATACAGTATTATATTTATGCTTAAGTATTATATCAATTGTAATTTTAATAATTTATTCTAAATTTACTAATAAGTATTATAATGAATTAAATAACATTAAATCACTAGAATATGTTTATAAACGTCATTTAAACCGCCGTAACGGCTCATATAAGACGTTTAGTCCTGATGGTAAGGAATTTATAGACTATAATGATCATAAGGTCTTAGACCTTGATTTATTAGGTCCTAAATCTTTATTTCAATATTTATGTGTTGCTAAAACGTATAATGGTAGAAAAAAGTTAGCTAAACAAATAACTAATCCTGTTACTAAAGATAATAAATATTCAAAACTAGTTTATAATTTTGCTAATAATGAGGAATCATTAAAGTTAGAAGCGGCAATAAATAATATTGATAGTAAGAATAGTTATAATGAAGATGAAATGTTATCAATACTTGATAAAGAAGTTAAGATAAATAAAACTGGTTTGTTATTTATGGTTTTATCATATGTTTTATTAATTGTCCTAAGTATTTTATTTGGTATATTTAAAGTTAATTATTTATACTTATTATTCTTTATTCCTGTAAATATTTTAATTAGTTATAAATATTTTATTAATGAGATATTTAATCTTAATTCAACTAAATATTCATTAGTATTAAATGATTACATTTATTTAATAAAAGAATTAGAAAATATCAATATAGTTGATGATTTTTATCAAGAAATTAAAGAAGAATTAAAAAAAGATTTAGACAATTTTATTAAATTAAATAGAGTTTTTGATATGTTATCTTATCGTAAAAATGTCATATTATCTTTAATTGGTAACGGTGTATGTTATTTAAATCTTATTACATTACTATTATTTAAAAAACAAGTTAAAAAAATTAATTCAATAAAGAATAGTTTAGACTTAATTAATGATTTAGAAGTAATGTTATCATTATCAATTGTAGGTTTGGATAATGAGGTATTTAGCTTGCCAATTGATTCAGATACTTTAAATGTTAAAGAAGTATATCACCCATTAATTAATAACTGTGTTCCAAATGATTTTAATTATGAAAAAGGTGTTATTTTAACAGGTAGTAATATGGCTGGTAAAACTACATTTATGCGTACATTGGGAATTAATCAGGTTTTAAAAAATGCTGGTGGTATCGTTTTGGCTAAGGAATATCATTCGCCTAAATTAAATGTTTATACATCTTTAAGAACAGTAGATACTCTTCAAGAGGGTATATCAACATTTTATGCTGAGATCAATAAAATGAAATGTATTATTGAAAATGCTAATGAAAATTCTTTAGTATTAATTGATGAAATATTTAAAGGTACAAACGCTAAAGATCGTATATATTCTGCAAGTGAAATTATTAAAAAGTTAAATGATTTAAATGCTAATTTTATTATTACTACACATGATTTTGAATTATGTGATACTGAAAATATCATAAATTATCATTTTGATGAAGAATATAAAGATAATCAAATTTTATTTGATTATAAGATAAAACAAGGTAAAACTAATAAAACTAACGCTATTTATCTACTAAAAATGGCTGGAGTTATTGAATAAGAGAGTAATTACTCTCTTTTTTCTTATATTTAATTTAAATAACTTTAAAATTTGAAAATTTTATTATATAATAATAAAAGGTGGTGATTACGTTGTTAAGTACTTTTTTATTTAAATTATGGATATTTGAAATTGATTTTTCAACGATAATCAGTTTCTTAATTGGTATAGTAATGGGATTCATTTTACTTTTCCTTATATACGCTTTATTAGTTATTTCTAGTATGAGAAGTAAGGAATTTGTGACAAAAACAGAAAATGATGATCTTACTACACAAGAAGTAAAAGATATGGTAAAGGACGCTCAAGTTTCCTATAAAGATAAGGCTATAAGAAAAGATACAACTCGTTTTAGTCATTGTTTTAATTTAAGTAAAGAATTAGCATATAATATTGCATCTAGATATTACCCTAAAAGTAAAAATCCTTTACTTGAACTTTCAGTAAATGAACTTACAATGTTAACTAACTATATTACTGGAAGAGTAGATGAAATATTAAATCGTAGAGGCATTAGAATTTTACGTCAAACAAAATTAATTACGATTGTTGAGTTATCTACTAAAGCTAAAGAAATTGAACAATCTGATGCTTTTAAAAATACGATGAAGGTTGGTAAGGTTGCCAATAAGATAAAAAATGTTGTATCAATTATTAATCCATTAAATTGGGGTCGTAGATTAATAGTTGATAGAATTGTTAATATGATAATAGATAAGATTTGTATTGTCATTATTTCAATTGTTGGTGAAGAAACTTATAAGATCTATTCTAAAAAAGTATTTAATAAAGAAGTTGAAATTGATACAAATGTAGAAGCTGAATTAGATGATTTATCTATTTCAATTAAAGAAGCTGCTGAATCAATTGATGATGATATTATTTTAGAGAAAAATTCTAAAAAAAGATTAAAATCAAAGATTATTAAATTTGATTCATATCAAACTAATTATGATACATATAATGCTCAAATGCCATTAATGAGAAAGGTGGAAGTTAAAGATGAGAAAGAAGAAAGTAACTGAAATTAATATTAAAGATGAGAAATTTGTTATTCCTCAAATTAATTTCCCTTTAGATGGGATTATTAAAGGTAAAGCTAAATTTGTTCCTAGTGAGATTGCATCTCCATTCCATGGTACTAATGTAGTAGACAGAAAGCATTATATTGATAATAGTGGTGTAGTAGATATTGATTATGGATATGATTATTTAAGAGATAATAAACATATTTCTAAAGAAGAATTAATTAAAAAACATGGAACAGAGTACTATGAATTTACATTCTTAAATCAACAATTAACTGAAGAACAAAAACGTGGTTCAGACTATTCTAAAAAGAAAAATAAAGATTATTCTAATGCTAAAAAAGAAGAAACTGATATTTTAAGTAACTTCTTTGAAGATGTAAATGATTTAGAAGAACCAACTATTAATGAACCAGTATTTGATAGTGTTGATTTAGAAGATCCAGAAGCTTCATTTACTATTAAACTTTCAGTGGATGATGATGAACCATATGAACATAATTCATATGATAATAATTTACCTAAGCCTGAACAAACTACTATTCCTTCGTATTTAAAAACTGAAGTTTCTAAAACAGAAAGAGTAAAACCAGTAAGAAAAGAAGAACCAGTTAAATATGAAGAAATTGAAGAACCAAAGGTTAATATTTTTAAAGAAGTAGAATATTCATATGAAGAACCTGTTCAATCTTATGAAGAAGAAGTTACTTATGATTCAAATGATTATGAAGACGAAACTATTGAAGTTTCTCAAAAGAAAGAATCTAAATATGATGATTATTATATCCCAACTCATCGTTTATTTGAAAGAAGTGAGTCTGAGGATTTAGAAGTACCTGAATGGTTAGAAGAAAAGAAAAATATTATTAATGAACAATTAGAAGCTTTTGGTATTGATGGAGAAGTAATTACTTATACTAAGGGTCCTGCGTTTACTAGATATGAAATTATGTTAGCTGCAAATGTTAACGTTAAGAAAGTAAATGGTATTTATGATAATATTCAAATGGCTTTAAAAGCTAAATCATTACGTATACAAGCTCCAATCCCTGGTAAAAATACAGTTGGTATTGAAGTTCCAAATGAAAAGGCTGATGTAGTTAAATTTGGTGATATTATCACTGAGGATTATTTAAATAATAATAAAAATTTACAAATTGCGGTTGGTAAAGATATAGATGGTACTCCAGTTTACCAAAATATTATTGATATGCCACATGCGTTAATTGCAGGTGCGACTAAATCAGGTAAATCTGTATGTATTAACTCTTTATTGGTTTCATTATTAGTTAAGAATTCACCAGAACAATTAAAATTAATCTTAGTGGATCCTAAGATGGTTGAATTAACTTTCTATAATGATTTACCACATCTAGCTACTCCTGTTATTAATGATCCATTTATCGCTACTGAAGCTTTAAAATGGGCTGTTAATGAAATGGAAAGAAGATATAAGGTTTTAGCTCAAAACCGTAAACGTAATATTGAGGATTATAACCGTGCTCGTGCTATGTATCCTAATATGGAAAATCTTCCATTTATTGTTATTGTTGTAGATGAGTTTAATGATTTAGTTATGCAATGTTCACAAGAAGCTAATGATGCTATCGTAAGATTAGCTCAAAAAGCTCGTGCTGCTGGTATTCATATTATTTTAGCAACTCAAAGACCTACAGTTAATGTTGTTAGTGGTACTATTAAGGCTAATATCACTTGTCGTATCGCATTTAAAGTTGCTACTGACCAAGACAGTAGAATTATTTTAGATGAACAAGGTGCTGAAACATTACTTGGTAGAGGGGATATGTTAATTAAAAATAATGGTATTCCAGAACGTGTACAAGGTGCTTATATTTCAGATGATGAAATTACAGCTGTATGTGATTATATCTGTGATAGATATGAACCAGACTTTATGTTTACACATGAAGAATTAAAGAGAAGTAATAGTTCATCTAGTCAAGGTGCTAAGAAGGACTTACCTTCAGAAGATGAAGCTTTCTTATATGAAATTGCTAAATTCTGTATAGAAAATAATACATGTTCTATTAATGCTATCCAAAATTCATTTGGTACAGGCTTTAATAGAGCGTCTAGAATAGTAGAAATTTTATATGAAAGAGGTATCGTTGGTGAAAAGAACGGTACTAAAGGAAGAGAAGTTATAGTTGATTCTTATGAATTAAGCAGAATATTTGATGATGTTTTATAGAAGGAGAATATAAATGAAAAAACAAGTGAAGTTAGATTTAAAACTTAATATTGAAAAAGAAGAGTATTTAAGTCAAAACTTCGATATTTTATATGATCGCTTGACATATAATCCACTTCTTAAAATTTTATATTTATTAATCATTTTAGTTATATCTTTATTATGTAATAAACGTATTAATAAATTAAGTGAAATTACATCAATTGCGATATTTAATAATGCTAATGTAATTACTTTATCAAGTTTCTTAATTACTATATTAATTGGTATTGTAATTTCTGTTTTAGTATGTGGATTTGCAATATATATTAAGACAAAGAAGAAAGATTATGATGTAGATTTTATTAAGACATCATATCTTATATATAATATATATGATATGGGAATATTTATATTAGCTTCAGTTTTAACAGTATTATTTTGTGTAATGGTAGTTATTACTCCATGTAATATTAGTGGGTCATCAATGAATAATACATATCAAGATAAAGATAAAGTATTGATATGGAGTTTGTTGTATAATGTCGATAATGATGATGTTATAGTATTTGATTCTAAAAATTATGTAAATTCTTATAATGAATCAAAATTTTATATCAAAAGAGCTGTTGGTGTTGAAGGAGATATAGTAGAATATGATCCGTCTACTAACTATATATATATTAATAAGATATATATAGAAACAATTAGTATGTCTGATTATAAGAATATTACTAAAAATTTAAAAAATGATTCAGCTTATTCATTTACTATACCTAGTGATAAGGTATTAGTAATGGGAGATAATAGAATTAATAGTACTGATTCAAGAGTTTTTGGACTAATTGATGAAAAAGATATTATTGGGAAAGTGTTTATTCGTATTTCACCACTTAGTGGTTTAGGTAATCCTGATCCTGATTATAATAGATGAGGTGTAAAAAATGGGTGTAATTCAATGGTTCCCTGGTCATATGGCCAAGGCAAAAAGAGAAATAAGTGAAAAAATTAAATTAATAGATTTGGTCATTGAGTTAAAAGATGCACGTATTCCATACTCATCTACTAATCCAATGATTGATGAAATTGTAGGTAATAAACCTAGATTAATTCTTTTATGTAAATCTAGTATTGCTGATCCAGCAATAACTAAAGAGTGGATTGAATATTATCGTAAGAATAATATAATCGCACTTGATATTGATAGTATTACTAATTACCATACAAAAGATGTTTATAAATATGCTTGTATGGCATTAAAAGAAACATTTGAAAATAGACGTAAAAAAGGTATTTTATCAAAACAAATTAAAGCAATTATTTTAGGTATTCCTAATGTAGGTAAATCTACATTAATTAATTCATTAGCTAAACGTAAGGCTACAAATGTAGGTGATAGACCAGGTGTTACTAAACATCAAACTTGGATTAAGATAAATGATGAATTCTTTATTATGGATACTCCAGGTATTTTATGGCCTAAATTTGAAGATCAAATAGTTGGTTTAAAATTGGCAATGTGTGGTTCTATAAAAGATGAAATTCTTGATTTAGAAAATATCGTATTAGAATCAGTTGCATATTTAGCGGCTAATTATCCTGAAATGTTAATTAAACGTTATGGTATAACGATTACTGAACCACTTGATATGTTAGAACAAATCGGTAAAAAACGAGGTTTCTTACTAAAAGGTGGAGTAGTAGATATGGAAAGAGTTCATAAAATGTTTTTAATTGAACTTAGAGGTATGAAGATTGGAGCGATGAGTTATGAGCGACCAAGCGCTTGATTTATATGAATTTGAAGAAAAGCTATATGATGAAGGTTTTTATAACATTTGTGGTGTTGATGAAGTTGGTAGAGGTCCTTTAGCTGGACCTGTAGTAGTTGCAGCTTGTATTTTACCTCCATTTTTACGTATAGATGGAATAAATGATTCTAAAAAACTCTCTGAAAAGAAAAGAAATGAACTTTATAAGATAATTATTAAAAATGCTTTAGCTTATAATGTAGTTTTTATAAGTGTAGAAGATGTTGATACACTTAACATCTATCAAGCTACTAAAAAAGGTATGCTAGAAGCTATTAGAGGATTAAAAGTTAAGCCTGATCATTGTTTAATTGATGCGATGCCATTAGGTGAACTTGAAGTTCCTCATACATCAATCATTCATGGTGATGCTAGATGTGCTAGTATAGCAGCAGCAAGTATTATAGCTAAGGTTGTTAGAGATGAATATATGGAAAAAATGGATATTAAATATCCTAACTATGGATTTAAGAAGCATAAAGGTTATGGAACTAAACAACATTTAGAAGCTTTAGAGGCTAATGGTCCAACTCCTATCCATAGAAAAACATTTGGTCCTGTTTCTAAATTCTATTCTAAACAATTATCATTATTTGATTTTGAAGATTAAAGTTTTACTTTAATTTTCTTTTTTCTTTTTTGATAAAAAAATTAATTTTAAAATTTATGTTGACTTTTATATTAAGAAATAATAAACTTGATTATTGAAGGTGGTGTTTGAATTGGGTAACGTTATAATCGTCGAGTCACCAAGTAAATCAAAGACAATAGGTTCGTATCTAGGTAAGGGCTACACCGTTTTATCTACAAAGGGTCATATCAATGAATTATCTATATCTGGAAAAGATGGATTAGGTATTGATATAGAAAATAATTTTAAAGCTTCTTATAATATTAAAAAGGATAAAAAAGCCTTAGTAGAACAGCTTAAAAATGCTTGTAAGGGAAACAAAGTATTTCTTGCAACCGACCCCGACCGTGAAGGTGAGGCTATTGCTTATCATTTAGCTAATCAATTAGAATTAGATTTAAATGATTTAAATCGTATTGAATTCCATGAAATCACAAAAGATACTATTAGAAGTGCGTTAGATAACCCACATAAAATAGATATGAACATGGTTGATTCTCAGGAATGTAGAAGACTTATAGATAGAATTATAGGTTTTAGACTATCTAAATTACTTCAAAAGAAAATAGGTTCAAATAGTGCTGGTAGAGTACAAAGTGCTGTACTTAAGCTTATTGTAGACTTAGAAAAAGAAATTAAAGCTTTTATTCCAACTACTTATTATGAAATGGAAGCTAATTTCAATTTATTCAAATTAAAGCTAGTAGAATTAAATGGTAATAAAATAGATAGTAAAAATAGAATTTTAGATAAAGAAATTTTAGATTCTTTAAATTCAAGATTAATGAGTTTCGTTGTTAGTAATATTTCTAGTAATTTAGTAAAAAGAAATAGTTACCCAGCTTTTACTACATCTACTATGCAACAAGAAGCTTCAATTCATTTAGGTATGTCTCCTAAACATACTATGAGTGTTGCACAAGGTTTATATGAAGGTAAAACTATTGGAAATGAAACAGTAGGTTTAATTACATATATGCGTACAGATTCAACTAGATTAGCTGATGTATTTGTTGAATCTGCAAATAAATATATTATTGAAAATTATGGGCAAAGATACCTTGGTTCTATGAAAATTAAATCTTCTAAGAATATGCAAGATGCTCATGAAGGTATTCGTCCTACATCTATTAATCGTAATCCTGAAGACTTAAAACAATATTTAAGTTTAGATGAATATAGATTATATAAATTGATTTATAACCGTACATTAGCCTCATTAATGGCTCCTGCAATGTTTAATTCTACAAAGGTAGAATTCTCTAATACTGATTCAAAATGGACTGTATCTGGTCAAATGCTTGAATTTGACGGTTATTTAAAAGCTTATGGTAAAACAGCTGAAGATGAAAATAAGATTTTACCTAACTTCAATTTAGGAGATTCATTTAATTCAAATGATATCCAAATATTAGAAAAACAAACTACTCCAAAATCAAGATACACAGAAGCAGCAATTATTAAAGCTATGGAAGAATCTGGAATTGGTAGACCTTCTACATATTCTCAAACTATTAATACTTTAAAAGAAAGAAATTATGTTGTATTAGAAAAGAAAACATTAATTCCAACTGATCAAGGTATATTAACTATAAATCGTTTAGATGAATATTTCCCTGAAATAGTTAAATCAAGCTATACAGCTGATTTAGAATTAAATCTAGATAAGATTGCAAATGGTTCTACATCTAAATTAGAAGAATTAAATGAATTCTATAATCAATTTACAGTAATCTTCGATGCTGCAAAAAATAAAATGGATCCAATTTATCCAATCAAAACTGAAGAAATTTGTCCATTATGTGGAGATTTCTTAGTTATTAGAAAATCTAAATATGGTGAATTTATTTCATGTAGATCTTATCCAACATGTGATTATAAGATAAAAGAAGAAGAAAATCCTGATTCTGATACTCATATCTTATGTCCTACATGTTTTAAAGCAAATATTGTAAAACGTGCTGCTAAAAAAGGTTCAAATGCAGGTGGGTATTTCTATGCATGTAATAACTATCCTGAATGTAAAACTACATTTAAGGATGAACCAACATCCTCAATTTGTCCAAATTGTGGAGCAATTATGTTAAATGGTGAAGATGGATTATACTGTTCTAAGCACTGTCAAGAGCTTGAAGAAGCCATTTTATGTCCAAACTGTAATACAGGTCATTTATTAGCTAAAACAGCCACTAGAGGCTCAAATAAGGGTAAATTATTCTATGCATGTAATAACTTCCCTAATTGTAAAACTACTTATACAGATAAGCCTACTAAAGAAAAATGTCCAAATTGTGGCGGTATTATGTTAAAAGGTGATAGTGGTTTATATTGTGTAAATACTTGTCATATTAAAAAAGATGAAGTAATTTGCCCAGAATGTAATAAAGGTAAATTAGTTGCAAGAACTGCATCTAAAGGAAAAAATAAAGGAAATGTGTTCTACGGTTGTAGTAATTTCCCTAAATGTAAAAATATTGTTTCTGAAGAAGAATATAATAAATTAAAGTGATTATTAGACGTATCCTAAATGATACGTCTTTTAATATGTTGGTTTAATAATAAATAAAATCGAAACATAATGTTGATTTGCCCAAGAAAATATTATATAATAAGATTAACGGGGGCGAATTAACAATGATTTATGATACTCAAGCTTTAAAAAATATATATAGTAACTATACTAATGTAAATCAAAAAGTAAGTTTAGATACTAAAAATAAGAAAATAACTAGAATAAAAAGGGGATTATATAGTGATGATATTATTGTGGACTCTCCTGTTATTTCAAATGTATGTAGAACACCATCGTATTTATCTTTCGAATATGCATTATGTTACTATGGATTGATTCCTGAATATGTTTCTGTTTATACATCAGCTACATATGGGAAAAAGAATAATAAATCTTTTATATTAGAAGAGGTTTCATTTATCTATAAAAGCATTCCTAAGGAAGTTTTCTCAAAAGGAATTACATTTTTGGAAAATGAAAACAATATTAAATATAAAATTGCTACTAAAGAGAAAGCTTTATGTGATCAATTATATTCTAAATATCCCGTTAGAAGTATAAAAGAGATTAAAATAATGTTATTTGATGATTTAAGAATTGATATTGAAGAACTAAAAAAATTAGATTTTGAATTTATATTTTCTATTGCTAATTTATATCACTCAAATACAGTTAATACTTTTGTTAAGTATTTAAAGGAGGAATTATTAAAATGATATCAACCATTAATGAAATGATAAAATTATATAAGCCAAAAACTCTTAATGAAACAAAAGCTATCATTAGAGAAATTACTCAATCAATTGTGTTAATAGGCTTAAGTAGAAGTGGTTTTTTTAATAAAGCATCATTTTATGGTGGAACTGCATTAAGAATTTTTTATGAATTAAATAGATATTCAGAAGATTTAGATTTTACATTAAATGAAAAAGAAGAATTGTTTAGTTTAGAACCGTTTTTAAAAACCTATAAAACTCTATAAAACTATAGTTTTTTGTTTTATTCCTTATTCATCGAGCCATGATTAAATCAAGTGGTATGTACTCTCCTAAGGCGTCAATTCCGTACAAACGTATACGTACTCTTATTTGTGTTAATATTATTTATTTATATAATTAGCTAAATTAATGGCTGCATTTAAATCTCTATCTATTATTAATCCACAATGTTCACATTTATATTTTCTTTTATCTACTTTCATTTCTTTTAAATTACCACATTTACTACATTTTTTAGTTGATGTATAATATTGATTAGCTATTACTATGTTTACTTTATGTTTTATAGCTCTATTTGTTAACATCATCCTAAATTTCCTCATACTAGCCTCTGTTATGTTTTTAGAGGCTTGTAATTCTTCATAACTTTTTTCTTTTCTTGTTTCTTTATTGGACATTTCTTTTATATATAAATCTTCTAAAACTATTATTTTAGGAGGTTTTAATAATATATTAGATATTATCTCATTATGTTTTTGCTCTTTAATATTTCTTAATCTTTTACATAATTTGATAACTAATAATTTATTCTTTTTGTAGTTTTTGGATAATTTAAATCTTTTTTTATTATCTGGATTACATGCTAAATACTTTCTTGATAAAGCTCTTTGTAATCTTTTCTTTCTTTTATTTATTTTTTTATAAGATAAATGTTTTTTGGGTTGTGGATATCTAATATTTTCAGATGTAACTATTTCTTTATTATTTAAATCTATACCTATAACTCTATCATCTACTTTATTTCTTTTTTTAACTGGTGCGTATTCTTCATCTACACCAACTGTTAAAAAGAAGTTAGTACCATCATATGATACTCTAGGATTATAGTATTTAACACCAACAGGTATTCTATTCTTTTCTGCCATATTAATCCAGTTCAATACTTGTCTATTAGGCTTTTGACTATTAACTATTTTTTCTAATCTAACTTTCTTATCATTAAAATCTATTTTATATGGATCAACATAAAAAGATTTATGTTTATCATAATAACTTTTTTTAACTGGATATTTACTTAACTTTTTAAAGAATCTTA
>JBGVFV010000108.1:0-64592 GCA_045121295.1 Candidatus Pelethenecus sp. | reverse complement strand
TAAAGCTGCTAAAAGACGTAATGAAAGATTAGGATTCATTTCTACTCTTCATACTTTTGGTAGAGATATAAAACATAATCCTCATATTCATACATTAGTAGCTGAATGTACTATTGATAATACTGGAAAACGTAAACCTTACAATTATTTCAATTATGAATCTTTACGTAAATCTTTTATGAAACAAATATTAGATAGAATGTATAAGTTCCTTAAAAAGAATAACTTAGAAGATGAACTTAACGAATTCAAAAAGGTACGTACTTGGTTATACAAAAATGTGGACAATGGCTTTTACGTTCACGCCCCTCAATCTGAATGTAAGAATCCTAAACAAATTAAGCGTATTGTTAATTATGTTTGCAGATATGTTGGACATCCAGCTATGAGTGAATCTAGAATACTTAAATATGATTATGCTAACAAACTTATTCATTACTACTATGACCCACACGAAGATGATGCTATAATAGATGAAAATGATAAAGTTGGTAGACAATATGTTACCGAACATATTTTCGATTTTATAGCCAAACTTATCATTCATATACCAGAAGAAAACGTACATACTACCAGATATTATGGTTTTTATGCCAACCATTCTTCTTTAGATACTAAACATCAATATAAATTATTTAAACTTATTGAAATCAATGAAATGAACAAACTTCTTGACTGGAGATTTAGACTTCTTTCATCATATAAATATGACCCATTAATTTGTCACTGTGGAGCGACAATGGTTTTTGTTCCTGACCAATGTTATTTCCCAGGTTATACTAAGGAGGCTGGATAATATGACTTATTCTTTTGTAAAACGTAGACTATTAACTGAAGAAGAAAAATATAGACGTGCTATTTTTTTCTATACATTTGATGACTATTCTTTTGAACATATTTATGAAGATGATAATAATCTTAATGATGAATATGGTCAACCATTACTTAAAATAAAAGAGAATTTCGATAGACTAGACGATAAGACAAAGTCTCTAGTTCTAGAATTTGTGAAACGTGAAGTATATGATGAAACTGTAGATTTAAAATGTTTAAACTGTTTTTATGAGGAACTAAATCAAGATTGGGAATCAATTGAAGAAATGTGGAATGGAATTGATTATCCTATCCTTTATTGTCCTAAATGTGGTAAAGGTAAATTTGTACCTTTAGAAATTTGGAAAGCTAAAAAAATGAGAAGATAACTATATCAAAATAGTATCAACACCCTAGATTTGAACCATTTTCAGTCTAGGGTTTTTGTGGTTATATCTAATAAAAACATCTTAACATAGAATTTCCTAAGAAAAAATAAAAAGCCCCGAAGGGCTTTAATTATTACATTTTATATAATGCTAAACCTAATTTATGTCTTACATAATCAATTTCAATTACATGAACATGAACTTCATCACCAACATTTAAAATATCAGTTGGGTGATTAACCTTTTGTTGAGACATTTTAGAAATATGTACTAAACCATCATATTTAACGCCACAGTCTACGAAAGCACCGAAATCTACTACGTTTCTTACAATACCGTCTAGTTCATCACCAACCTTAATGTCTTCAAAATGCATTATATCGCTTCTTAACTTTAATCCAGGGAAACTATCACGAATATCACGTAAAGGCGCTATAAATGCATCTAAGATATCATCTAACGTATATCTATCTACATTTAAAGCTTGAACTAATTCTACACGATTTAAAGTAGCAACCTTTTCTTTCATTTCATCAGTACCTAATGCAGATGCAGTTAAATTCATCATCTTTAATAATTTATTTGCAACATCATAACTTTCAGGATGGATTCCTGTCATATCTAATGGATTTTTACCTTCTAATATACGTAAGAAACCAACGCATTGTTCATATGTTTTAGGTCCTAATTTAGCAACTTTCTTTAATTCTTCTCTTGAAGTAAATTTATCATTCTTTTCACGATAATCAATAATGTTTTTAGCAACACTCTTAGATAAACCTGATACATAGCTTAATAATGATGTAGAACATGTATTTAAGTTTACACCAACCTTATTAACAGCATCTACAACAACATCTTCTAATGATTTGTTTAACTTGTTTTGTGCAACATCATGTTGATATTGACCAACACCAATTGATTTAGGATCAATCTTAACTAATTCAGCTAATGGATCTTGAATACGACGAGCAATTGAGACAGCTGATCTTTGTTCAACAGAAAAATCAGGGAACTCTTCAATTGCAACATCTGATGCTGAATATACTGAAGCACCAGCTTCACTTACAACAACATACTTACAATCAAATTTATTTTCATTAATAACTTCAGCTATAAAGCTTTCAGTTTCTCTACTAGCAGTACCATTACCAATTGCAATGATTTCTACTTTATATTTCTTAACTAAATCCACAATAACCTTCTTAGAACGTTCTAATACCTTAGGATCAACTGTAGAACCTTTTGATCTTTCATTAGGATAAATAACCCCAATTTCTAATACTTTTGAATTAGGAGAAATTACAGCTAATTTACAACCCGTTCTAAACGCAGGGTCAACACCTAAAACTACTTTACCTTTCATAGGAGCTTGTAATAATAAGTTTTTAAGATTTAATGAGAAAATGTTAATAGCTTGTTCTTCAGCTTTTTCTGATAAAATAGCTCTAATTTCTCTTTCAATTGAAGGAGCTATTAAACGTTTATAACCATCATTAATTGCATCTATTAACTCATCATTAAAGATTGACATCTTATTGTGAGTAATACCTCTTCTGATATATTCAACATCTCTTTCAGGTTGAAGATTAACACTAACGTTAATAACATCTTCAGCTTCAGCTCTATTTAATGCTAAAACTCTATGAGGCTTAATATATGATAATCTTTCACTAGCTTCATAATAATTCTTATATTTTTCTTCTGGGTCTAAATCATTATTTTTCTTTTTAGAAGAAATAGTACCATATTTTAATGCAGCCTCTCTAATATGTTTTCTAAAATCTGCATTATCACTTACAATTTCAGCAACAATATATTTTGCTTGTTCAATAGCAAATTCATATGTAGGCACTTTTTCATTAATAAATGGAGCCACAATAGCTTCTTTATCACCCTTTGGCAATAATTCCAACATTGTTTTAGCTAATGGTTCTAAGCCTAATGCAATAGCTTGTGTAGCTTTAGTTTTCTTCTTTTCTTTATATGGACGATATAAATCTTCTACTTCAATAAGTTTAGTTGCAGAAGTAATTTGTTCTTTAAGTTCATCTGTCATCATACCTTTTTCTTCAATTAGGCGAATAACATCATCTTTTCTCTTTTGAAGATTTAATCCATATTGATATTCATCGTCAATAACTCTGATTTGTTCTTCATCCATACCGCCAGTAGCTTCTTTACGATAACGTGCAATGAATGCTACTGTTTTATCATCTTGCAATAATTCTAATACAGCTTTAATTTGTTCTTCTTTAACATTTAGATTTACTGCTATTTGTTTGATTAAATTTTCGTTCATCTTTCCAATCTCCTTTGTAAAAAAATAAGCCTTCTTTCGAAGGCTTTAATTCTTAGTATAAACTTTTTAAATAGTTAACTGAGTTATTAATTGCAGAAGCAATTTTTGATAAAGATTTAGTAGTAGCTAATTTACCAGATTCAAATTTTTCTTTAACAACGCCTTCATGTAAATAGAAAATTGCTGGTTCTACATTTGCAGATTCATCAATTGAAGAATATAAAGGTGCAAAACCTTCTTCATGTAATTTACCAGCATCAGTCATAACACCAGCATTTACACCGTTATCAACATTAATGTCTACGATATATAAAACAACATCAACACCATTTTGAACTGCAGCATTGATTGCGATTTGTAAATCAGCAACACGTTTGATTAATGTAACGTATTCGTTATAAATCTTTAATTGTGCATTGTATTCAGCATCTTCAAATTGATTTAAATATTCTTCATCAGCATAGAATTTAGAACCATCATATGCAAAAATAAATACATTTTCTTGAATTTCTTCATTTTCAACCATACGAACGATGTTATAGTAATTTTCTTTAACAAAAGTTACACTACCTGCATCTTGATTAGTTCCATATGTTTCTTCAACAAAGTATACTTTTTCTGAAACATATTCTTTTTCTTGTGTTGTAAAATATACAATTAAACCAACAGCTACACCTAAAATTACTACAGCTATTGCAGAAATTATAGCTATTAATTTTTTATTTAATCCTTCTTTTTTTTGATTTTTCGTACTAACACGAGAAACCTTTCTAACAGCTCTTGCCATTATTCATTCCTCCTAAAAAAACATCTAATATATTATAAAATAATTTTTCAAATAATTCAAGACTTAACACAAAATATATTAATTTTATTATTATTTAAAAATAATAATATAAGAAAAAAGCTCCGAAGAGCTTTAACTTAATGAAATATTAGATGCTATCTGTTCTAATTCATTGACTGATAGATCTTTAGAATAAATTCTTATTTCGTAATTATTCATATAGAAAGTGAATATATTATCATCAACTAATCCTAACCCACATTCTAATATTACCATATCATTATATTCTTCCATTACAACTAGTTCTGGATATAATTTTACTTTACTAACAATGATTGTGTAAGGTTTATCTCCACTATAACACAAAATGGTTGCATTTGATGATGTCTTACTTGTTTCTAATACATTACCATCAACAACAAATCCAGCTTCAATAATTAAAGAAGTTTCTTCTTCAACGTCCTCGAAAACATCTTTTTTAAGATATTTTGATTCACTAAAATGATCAGCATCAAAAGTTGGATTTGGTGTAAAAGTTTTAAACTCAACTATTATTAACTCTTTATTTGAATCATCCATAAATACCGTTTTTAATGGAACCATTTTTTTATCACAAACGTATTTCATTTTTGTTATATTACTATTAGACTTATGTGATACCTTTGATTCGACAGTAATGTCATTATCGTTTGTAGTTATTACTGATGATTCATCTTTTTTAATGTCTTTACCAATTGAATCTAATAAATATGCATGTGAACTATTATTTGGCCAACTACCATCAAATTTGAACTCTTTATTTAAATTTGGAGTTATCACATATACACCTTTTTCATTTTTTAAAATTATTTGTTCGTTATCTTTTCCGAAAACAACTTTATATAAATTAGGTGATTGATAATCTACACTTATATCCATATCTATAGTTCTATCATTTTTATTCATCTTCATATTAGAAGTTAAACTATAAGACTTTAAACCTTCAATATACTCAATAACATCATCTTCTTTATACACTTTATTTTTACCACAACTTGTTAACACTCCCACACATAATAACATTAATATAATAATTTTTCTCATTTTTATGTTCATCTCCAATAATCAATAAACAATATGCAAATATTTAGATAGTTATGAATAAATAATAAATTTTTGTGAAAACTATCAAATAAAGGAGGAATTATAAATGTTAGTTATTTTACAAAAAATAGCTCTTGTCTTTACAATTATCGGTGGTATCAATTGGCTATTAGTCGGTATTTTCGACTTTAATCTTGTAACTTGGTTATTTCAAGAAGGTTCAGTACCAACAAGAATTATTTATATATTTATAGGAATTTGTGCTATTTTCAATATTGTTAGTTTATTCATGCCTAGCGACGGACATATTGATTAAAAGTAAAGGGTGGGAAATTTTCCCACCCTATTATTGTTTTCTAGCCTCAAAATCTAACGCCAATTCTTTAAGTTTTCTTAATCTATGATTAAGTCCTGATTTTGTAATATTTTCTTCATATACTTCATTAATAATCTCAACTAGTTCATTTAATGAAGCTTCAGGATTTTCTTTTCTAACCTTCATTACCATAAGTAATTTAGGATCAAGCTTATCTAATTGGAAATTCATTTCAATATATTTAATATATTTCATTTGTTCCTTAGCAGCGTTATTTGTTTTTTGTTGGTTAGCTACATCTATATTCAATAAACGATTTACATCAGCAGCTAATCCTCTTTTAATAACGATATTTTCAAATTCATTCATTGTTACGTTAGCGCCTAAACGTCTAGCAAAATCAATTATTGAATCTTTTTCTTTAATATAAATAATTAAACTGTTTCTTCTTTTTGTTATTCTTGCATTTATTTCATAATAATTCATTATTCTTTGAATAAACAATGCTTCAGATTCTTTATCTGTTGTTATTTCTAAGTGATAATTAGAAGTAATCGGATCATTTATACTTCCCTTTGCTAAGAATGCCCCTCTTAGATAACCTATAATTAAATTTGGATCTTCTAAAATTTCTTCTTTATTATAAGGAACAGGTTCAAAAATGCCTAAGTCTTCAATAATTGTTCTTGCGCAATTAGAAATAGTACAAGAATAAAATGTTTGTTTATTAAGCTTTTGTTGTTGTCTTGATGTTATTTCATATTCTACATCTGTATAGAATTTTTTAATAAGCTTAATATAGTGTCTAATTATTTGCATATTAGTACTTGTAAATACTATTCTTAAAGGCTTTGAAATAATTACTTCCCCTGAAAATCTTAATAGTGCTTGAAGCTCCACAAGATGTTGGGAAGGTTCAGTATTAAATTTTAAAATATCTTCCTTAACATCAAATGAATAACTCATATTTTTACTCCGCTAAAATAATTAATAAATCATTTAAATTATTAATAGTATATGTAGGTTCAGCTGCAATAATAGCATCAGCTCTATCAGAATATAATACACCAACTGTATCAATTGAAGCATTCTTACCAGCTGCAATATCACCTAATCCATCACCTACATACATAGCTTTAGAAGATTTTAATTGTTTCATTGCATCATTAATACCTTCTGGATCTGGTTTAGGATTTTTAACATCCTCTTCACCAATAACAACACTCATATATTCTAACAAATTAAATATAAATAAACCGTGTTCTACTAAATCTGTTTTCTTTGATGAAACCACACCTAGTTTATAACCTTTTCTATGTAACTTTTTAAGTACTTCCTTAGCATTAGGAAAAACAGTAACCATTTCATCATGATTACTTATATTAAATTCTCTATAATATTTAACCATTTCTTCAATTTCAGCTGGATCACTAGAATAACGAGAGAATGTTTGACGTAATGAAGGGCCAAAGAATGAATCTAATTCTTCATCTGTTAAGATGTGATCTGGTCTAAAATGTTCAAATGTATGAACAAAACTTCTATTGATTAAGTTTCTTGTATTTAATAAAGTACCATCTAAATCAAATAAAATAGTATCATAACGATTTTCTTCAACTCGTTTTAATTCTTCTAAATAGTTTGTTCTAGGACCAACAAATCTTTTAGCTATTAAATATCCAATACCACAAACAATAAATATAACACTAATCATTATTGAAACTGGAATAGATATACCAAAGATATCTAAAGTAAGTATTTCATTAGCACCACTTTTACTTCTTAAAAATTCAGTAAATATACGAACTCCACCATACCAAACTAAGTAACCACCAACTAAATCACCAGACTCTAATTTTTTAAATTTTCTTCTAGCAACAAGCATTAAAACCAATCCAACAAAGTTTAAAGTTGATTCATATAAGAATGTAGGGTGACGATAAATACCACCAATCTTCATATTATCAGCAATAAAACTTGGGAAAAGTTTTACAAATAATTCAGTATTTTGAATTGCAGGACCATATAATTCATGGTTAAAGAAATTTCCCCATCTACCACAAATTTGACCAATTAAGAATCCAGGAGCAACTAAATCAATTATTTTATAGAAAGAAATATTTCTTTTCTTACAATAAACAACAACTGAAATAAAGGCTGTAATAAAACCACCTTGAATAGCTAGTCCACCATCCCAAATAGCAAATACATCAATAAATGAATGAATCTTATCTAAATTAAATAATACCCACCATAATCTAGTACCTAAAATTGATAATGGCAAAATAATCATTACACCTGTATAAATATGATCAGATGCAACTCCTAGTTTTCTAGCTTCTTTAATTGCAAAAAATACAGCTAAACATACACCTATAAGTATACAAATAGCATACCATCTTATTTCAAGACCAAATATTTCAAAGCCTTGAAATGAAACACCTAATAAATTGTTCACGTCTTTTCCTCCTAACGTTTATATTTCACATACAATTTGCGATAATATATAAATTCACCTAAATCTAATACTATTCCTAAAGTAATAACAGAAATAATACATTCCCATATACCTGTCCAAAAATTTAGAACAAAGAAATCTAACAATCCTATACTAACTGAAAACAAGAAATATAAAAGGACTGTATATAATATCTTATGATTTCTTAATGGACCTTGAAAAATTAATAATTTGGATAATCTACGATAAATAAATACTATTAAAGATAATCCAAAAATAAAAGGAATAATATAATCTTTAATTTTTTCATCTAAGAACTTTACAAAAAATCCTAACACACAAAAAGTAACTATCAAATGAAAAACAAAACCTAAAATAGTCCCTATAATTCTTTTTCTTCGAATCACTTTTTTTATATCCTTTAATTTAGGATCATTAATCATATTTCTAAACTTTTCTATTGTCTTATCCAACTCTTCAAAATCTTCTGTTGGATCTTGTTGTTTCAATCTTTCAACTTCAGCTTCTAATTCTTCTAATTGTTTTTCAAGATTGTCTAATTCTTCTTTTTTCAAAATACCACTCCACTTAAAAAGGAAGTAAGACCTAGCGTCTTACTTCAATCTTATCTATACCAACTGATACTTCACCATCACGTTGTAATACATCACAAGCACCATGAACATCAGCAACAATATGTTTACCTCTAATCATTGTTACATATTTCTTGAACATAACATGCCATCCTAAGAATACAGAAGGTAAAATACAAATAAGTTTCTTAACACCTATGTTATGAACAATACAGATATCTAATTCATCATCTTCTCTTACAGCCTTTGGTGTAACTTTCATACCACCACCAAAGAATCTACCATTATTACAAACGAAGAACCATACTTTTTCGAAATGATGAGTTTTGCCATCAACAACTAAATCTAAAGTGTATGGTTTAAAACTTTTAATAACCTTTAAAGCAACTTTAAAATAAGAAGCTTTTTGACCTTTCTTTAATGCGGCATCTTTTTCATAACAAACTAATGAATCTACACCCATACCAATACCATTTAAGAACACATATTCTTTTTCGTTGTTTATTGTTAATAATGGTAGGTCATTAATTAAATGAGTGATTTCAAACATTTTCTTACGTTTGTAATCTCTTGAAAAGTCATTACCAGTACCAGAAGCTAACGCAAATACTCTACAGTTAATCTTATTTGGTTTAATTGCATTTACAAATTGATGGAATGTTCCATCTCCACCAATAACAATAATTACATCTTCTGGATTTAATTCAGCAATGTATTCTTTTTCTCTACCTAATATATCAAAAACACTTTTAATCATTGTTTCGTGTTTTTTACTTAATTTTTTATGAAGTTTAGCTGCAACCCCAACAGCTTTCCCTTGATTACTTTTTTCGTTATACAAAATATAATACATACTTACACACCTTCCTGTGTATCATTATATCATATTTTTCTATTTTTCAACATTTATTTTTATTTTAAAAATAATAATACTTCATAAACAAGCATATCATTGTCTTTTGCAAAGTCTACCAAACTTATATTTTTACCTATAAATTCCACCTTATCACCCAGTTTTACATAATCATCAATTTTAACAAAACATTGATCCATACATGTTCTACCAACTAATTCATAGTACTTATTTGATATACATACTCTACTTCTACTATAAACATTTAATCCATCACTATAACCAACATCACATATACCAATATAAGATTCTTTTGTTACATTATATAATCCTTCATATCCTACTGTTTCTAATTCTTTAATTCTTTTTATATTTATTATTTCACCATAAAACTTAATACTATTCTCATATAACAAACGACCTATCCTTAATTTACTTTTAGTCTTGCCGTAGGCAATACTACCACCTATATGAACTTTTTTATTATATGTTTTTCCTAATTGTTCAATAAAATTAATTTTATCTTCTATTACATTGTCATATAAATGAATATATATTTCATCTATTATTGAATCATTTATTATTGCAAGATAATTATTTTTTATACCAAATCTATTCATGCCTACATCTATTTCTAAATGTGATATAATATTGTTCTCTTTAAATAATAAATAATCTGTATAGTCATTAATTGTCGGAATGAGGTTTAATTTAATAATTTGTTTTATATCTTTCTTTTTTACTTTACCTAATATAAGTATTTTAGAAGTTTTATATAACGCTCTTACAAACATACCCTCTTCAATGTTTTTAACTGCAAAAGAATCAACATTACATTTTTTGGCAATATTAATCATTTTACATATACCTATTCCATAAGCATTATCTTTAAGTACCATAATAATGTCATTTGTTTTTTTTATTCTATTTATATTATCGATAATAACTCTTTCATCTATCACTTTCATTAGAATCACCATATAAATATATGCGACTAGTTGAGTATTTAACAATTATTTTGCATATACTATTATTGGTGATATGGATGGATTCAAATATTATTATGGCATTAATACTTTTTATTATATTATACGCATTATTTAAAATACCACCCAAACCAATTAACAAATAGGAGGCACTTGCCTCCTTTTTTTACATAAAAAAAAGAGGGATAATGTACTAAACCCTCTTAAAAATTATTATTTAGCTAATAATTCTCTATAGATGTGAGAACATAAACTAGAATAGTCTAAATTACCATTAAATACGAATTCTTTAGTTTGAATTTTTTCTTTCCAGTTAGATTCTACAACTGGTGTACCTTTTTCGTAAGTAACGATTAATGGTGAACCGTCATTTGGAACTGCTTTTGCGATTGCTAAAGCTTCTTTAGCTTCTTTTCTTTCTGATGATTTATCAAAATCAGTTGAATCAATTACATAAACAGTAATTTCTTCACCCTTTGTACATAAATAATCATATTGTGCTTGGAATGAAGTGATTGCTGCAACTGATGATGCATTTTCACTTGAAGCATAAATTACTACAAAAGTTTCACTAGCAGCAATTTTAGTTTTTACATCTTCTAATTCAATATATTCAAAAATGTTTTCTTCTTCAATTTGAGCTCCAGCTTTTGACCATTCTTTATAAAATTTATTTGAACCACAGCTTGTTAATACAACTAATAACATGAAAACTGATAAAGTTGTTAAAGCTTTTAAAAATCTTTTCATCAATATTTCCTCCAATAAAAAATACTCTATAGAGTATTATACATTAAATAATTCGTTTTATCAACAAAATTTTAATTTACCCTTAGTTTTTTGTTTATTTATTCCTCATAATCATATGGCAGTAAATATTCACCACGATAATTTGAATATCCACTATCAGGATATTTAATATATTTGTGACCTACAGTAAACTTTTCAGCCTTATAAATCCACATAGATTTTTCATCAAAACAAATGATTTCATCAATACCATCGTTATCTATATCATAAACCTCAATTGCTAGTGTAGGATGTCCATCATCAGGGAATAAAACAACCTTATCTAAATTACCATTAATTAATCCACCATCAACACTACTATTTAAAACCGCTAAAACGTGTTTACCATCATAATTAACTGGGGTAATAAGATTACCATTTGATCTTTGTTCAAATTGTTTTAATTTATTACCTAAAGAATCAAATATCATAACTATTCCATCACTACCCCAAAATGTTGTAGCCATTATTTGTAAGCCTTCAACATCATCTAAATATTTAGCTACACTAATACGTTGGGCATGTCCTATCTCGTTATGCTTATATATTGTACCATCAATATTTACAATATTCATTCCTTCATTACCTGAAGCTAAAATAAGTTTCTTATCTTCATTTTTATTTAATCTGGCATATATTATTTCATCAGTATGATCACTATTCATTGGTAGGCTAAAAATGATATTACCATTACTATCAACCATATCATAACCAACAAACATTTCATCTTTTCCATCATTATTAAAATCATAAATATAAGGGAAATGTCCTGTATTTTTATGATTATATTGCCATAACAATTTAAAATCATAATCAAACGCTAATACATTTTGATATCTATCTTTGATGATAAAATCACTCTTATAACCAACACCTTTAAAATCGGCAACTCTTATCGCATCCACATTAAGTCTATAATATGGATGATTTTTGAATAAATATTCATCATATATAATTGGTGTAGGAGTTTTCTTGATAACTTCTCCTGTTAATAAATCAGCAATAATTATTTCAAAATCTATTGAGTAAATAATTTCTAATCTTCCATCATTATTCATATCAGCTATTTGAAAAGGTAAATCCGCACTAATAAGCGAATTAGATGGATTAGGCTCTCCTTTTTGCCATAAAACATTACCATCCATATCAAAGCAAGTTAAACAAGAAATTCTTGCAAATGAATCCCTTACCATACGCTTTTGATGTTGAGCTAAAACAAATAATGTTTTATTGTCTTGTCTTACAATTCTTATTTGTCTACCACTACCAAAATTCTTTAAATCAATTTTTTTAATACATTCTAATTTTGGATATTCTTCTTTAACTTTTTGTAATCTTTTAGATTCTTTATCCATTAATTCAATATGCTTTTCATATGATTCATCAGTCATACTAACTTTAATATTACTATAACGACATGCAGATTTACTTATGCATGCAACTTTCATTCCTTGTTTAAAAGGTATTTTAGATTCTAATATTTTATTACCATTAAGATAAACAATAACATTATCAGATACTTCTATTTTAAAGTGATATGTTTTCAAATCATCAAAATTAAATGTTGTTAATGCATATGTAGTAAATGTTTCTTCATTACGGTGATATAATTCTATATCTTTGCCTTTTATACCAATAAAGTCATAACTTCTTGATGTTTCATAATTAAAGGCCATACCTGAAAAATTAGCTACTTCAAATTGTCTTAATTCAAATTCCAACACATAATCACTATAAATCTTTTTTTCATGAACTAAACAAGAAAAAACATTCTTAAATGCACCTTTTGAATTATCTCCTCTGTTTTGTTCTAAGTAACGGTTAATTCCATCTGATGTAATTAACCAACTTCCATCCATACTTCGCCATTGATGTAAACAAATTGGATCATACCAATGACCGTGTACACCTTGATTTTTTATATAGTGGTATTCTCCTAATGCTGAATGCATTTTATCATATGGAAATTCATTTAATTCTAAATCTTTAAAATCCTCTTTAATAAGAGTTATCATATTAACACCACACTTTTAAATCATTAATAGTTTCTAATATTTCTACATTTCCTTTAGATAATACTTCTTTTGATTGGTGACCACAACTAACTAACATACATCTAGCTCCCATAGCGTTTGCTACTTCAAGATCATGAAGTGTATCACCAATAAATAATACATCTTTACCATCTATATTATGTTCTTTCATATAATCTATAGCTATATTAACTTTACTTGCAGCATGTATATTATCAATACCTAGAATATCAATAAAGTATTTGTCTATATCATAATTTTGACATTGTTCTAATAAATTATTTCTTTCACTTGCAGATAAAATATATAAATTATATCCTTTATCTTTTAATAATTTGAATGTGTCTACTATACCTTCAAATAACCCGCATTTCATTGATGCTGGTTGATAAACACTAATAAACCATTTAGCTAATGATTCATATGATTCAATATTAAAATCAACACCTGCAGCTATATAATAATCTTTAATTGGAAAAGTAAAAATGTTTTTATATCTTTCCATTGAAACAATAGGTTTATTTTGTTTTATTAATATTTCATTTAATAGTTCTAAACATAAATCTACATCATTTATTATAGTTCCATTAAAATCAAAAAATATATGTTTTTCCATTGTTAACACCTTCTTCATATTATTAATATTATATATTAATTCTAGTAATATTAAAAGAAAAAGACTAAAATCATTCAAAATAATTTTAGTCTTCTGTATTATTAAGATTCATGTATAGTTCTACTAATTACATCATCTTGTTGTTCTTTAGTTAACTTGTTAAAGTTAACTGCATAACCTGAAACTCTAATTGTTAATTGTGGATATTTTTCTGGATGTTTTTGTGCATCAATTAATGTTTCTCTATCGAAGACATTAACATTTAAATGATGACCACCACTTTCAACATACCCATCAATCATTCTTACTAAATTGTCTTCTTTTTTACTCATTTTTATCCCTCAAATTTCCATAATCCATGAAGGTTGCAGTATTCATATGCTGCCACGAATTCATCATCTTCTAATAAGAATTCTGCATATGGTCTTTCACCTGGATTTAAATATTTAACTTGAACACCTTTTTTAGTTTCAATAATAATCATTTCAATGTAATGAACATCAATCATTGGATGTTCAACACTACCAACCATAACTTTAACTTTATTTCCTTCAAATTCTACAACAGGAACATGCTTTTCTAAAGAAGCATCTACAGTTCCTACTCTAACTGCACTTAGTTCAGTTTGTTCATTTAATAATCCTAATAAAAATCCTTTTCCAGCCTTGTATAAGTTCATAATCCCATTCTCCTATATTTCTAATAAATTTATCAATTCAATGATATTCTTTTTACCGAAGTGTACTTTTTCTTCATTAACAATCAAACATGGAACACTCATAATATTATACTTATTCTTAATATCTTCATAATTATTAATGTCGTATACTTCAGCTTTTATATTTTCATTAAGTGACGCTAATCTTTGAGAAGCTATTACTAACTCTGGACACATTGTACAACTTAATGAAACTATTACTTTTAGATCTAATTTTTTCTTGTTAGATACTATTTTATTATATACATCTAAATCAATTGGTTGACCCTTTCCACTAGAATTATATATTCCTAATATGAATGATGTGAATTCATGACCTCCAGGAACTCCATGGAATGCTAAACCAGTATATATATTATTACTATTATATATTCTAGCAACAGGTTTATGTGGGTCTTCTTTTACTTCGTATTCAATTTTAATTTTAGATGTAAGTTTTGATAACTCAGTTATGTAACTTTCTAATTCTTTACTTACTGAATTATCATTTAAATCTAGTTTAATTATAACACTATTTTCCATTTTAGCAAACACTATATTTAATTGAGCAAGCATATTAGCATCAAAGAATGAACTTGATTCTACTTTTTGTTCAACTTCTACAACAGGTTTAGTTGGAATAATTTTAGTTTTTTCTTGAAGGCGTTGGCAAACTCTTTCAAGTTCTGTTGCCGCAACAGCACCTTCTGATACAGCTGTTACTACCTGTCTTAAAGGTTTAATACACACATCTCCAGATGCATATACACCATCAACTGAAGTTTTTTGTGATTTATCAGTAATGATGTATCCTTGTTCATTTAAGTCAATTACACCTTTAAGGAATGATGTTGCAGGAGCATATCCAGCAAAAACAAATACTCCAAATCCTTCTTTTTCAACAACTGTTTCTTCGTTTGTTAATGTATCTTGGTATGACAAATAAGTTAAACCTTTTTCATTACCTTTTACTTCATTAACAATCTTATTATATTCTACTTTGATCTTTGGATGATCAATTGCCTTTTGTGCTACAGTTTCTGCACAAGTAAAGGCAGGTTCTCTTACTAATATAGTTACATTATTTGCATACTTAGTTAAAAATACAGACTCTTCAGCAGCGGCGAATCCACCACCTACCACATATACATCCTTGCCTTTAAAGAATTCTCCATCACAAGTTGCACAATAAGCAATGCCTTTTCCTTTGAATTCGGCTTCACCTTTAAATCCAACCATTCTTGGAGACGCTCCAACCGCAAGTAATATACCAAAACATTCTAGTTCACCTTTAGTTGTTTTTACCTTTTTAATATCTGAGCTTAAATCAAACCCAGTAACTTCAGCAAGCATAAACTCTGCCCCAAAGTTTTTTGCTTGCTCTACCATATTATCAGCTAATTGTTGTCCACTAACCTTCTTAACACCCGGATAATTAACAACTTCAGATGTAATTGTAATTTGACCACCAAAATGATTCTTTTCTACGATTACAACTCTGTAATTAGCTCTTGCTAAGTAAATACCAGCAGCAAGTCCAGAAGGACCGCCACCAATAATTACCACATCATACATATTGTTCACAACTATAATTGACCAACTAAATCTAAACTAGGCTTTAATGTTTCAGCTCCTGGAGTCCATTTTGCTGGACAAACTTGATCGCCATGTTCAGCAACAAATTGACAAGCTTGAAGTTTTCTAAATAATTCATCTGCATTTCTACCAACATTACCTGCATTTACTTCATATGCTACAATCTTACCTTCTGGATTAACAATGAATGTTCCTCTTTCTGCTAATCCATCTTCTTCAATGTAAACTTCAAAATCTTTACTAACTACATGAGTTGGATCAGCTAACATTACATAATTAATTTTTCTTATGCGTTCAGACGCATCATGCCATGCTTTATGTACAAAATGTGTATCAGTTGATACTGAATAAATTTCACATCCTGCCTTTTTGAAATCTTCATATTTATTTGCTAAATCTTCTAATTCTGTTGGACACACGAATGTGAAGTCCGCTGGATAAAAGAAGAATATCCCCCATTTACCTAAAACATCAGCTTTTGTAACAGTTTTAAATTCATTGTTATGAAAAGCTTGAACTTTAAAATCATTTATTTCCTTATTAATCATTGACATATATATTTTACCTTCCTTTGCATTCTGGACACAGTCCCTCTAGTGTCAAGCATACTCTAGCTATAGAATATGCTTCATTTAATTCTTTAAATTTGTTTACCATCATTTCTTTTTCACCTGTTATATCTATTACCTTTTTACAACAAGTACATACAAAGTGAGCATGATCATTACAACATGCATCGTATCTTTCTACGTTGTCTCCAACATATACTCTTTTTACTTTACCTAATTCTTCTAAAAGTTTTAAATTACGATATACAGTTGCAAAACTTAAATCTGGGTTATCAACTTTTAAATCATTATATATTGTTTCAGCAGATGGATGTGCTTTTGTGTTTAACATATAATTATAAATAATCTCTCTTTGTGGTGAAAATCTTACTTGTTTCATTACTTCTTACCTATTTATTTTAACATTGATTTGATGAACCATAATTCTTTATCAATGTTAGAAATAATACCTTCCATTGAATCTATTAATCCTATTATATCATCTTCTACTGCTAAATTTCTAATAACTTTAGCTTGATTTTGTAAAATCACTAAATCATCTAAGATCATTTTTAAAACTTCTACATAATTGATATCCTTACTTTCATCTAATTCTTGAATTTGTGATAATTCTAAGAATTGTTTTAAACTAGCTACTGGATATTCATCATTCATTTTTAAAATTTCAGCTACTTCATCTAATGAATCACTTAAGCTGTCATATAAAACTTCTAAATATTCATGTACTGGTTTAAATTGTCCACCAACTACATTCCAATGTAAGTTATGGAATTTGATATAACCTACTCCTAAATTTGCTATTTGTTTATTTACTTCTAATACTAATTCTTTTCTCATATTATTTTACCTTTCCTTTCATTTTTATCGATAATCATTATCGTTAAGCAACTATAATATAACACGAAAAATAGCTCTTGTCAATAATCATTATCGATAATTTTAAATTTTTTTATTTATTTTTTTGTTTCACATTATTATATTACCCATATTTTACTTTTTTAAAAAAATATGTTAAAATTTAAGTTGGTTTTATTAACATAATTAAAAAAATAAATTTAGGAGAATAATATATGCGCATTGCTGTTTTAACATCTGGAGGGGACGCTCCTGGAATGAATGCTACTATTAGAGCTGTAGTACGTACCGCATTAGCTCACAATGACAAGATTTTCGGGGTTTACGAGGGATACAAAGGATTAATTGAAGGAAGATTTGTAGAATTCAATAGAAGTGATGTATCTGTCATTTTAAATCGAGGGGGAACAATTTTAGGTACTGCAAGATTGCCAGAATTTCAATATGATGAAATTGCTAAACTAGCAGTTAAGCAATTAAGAAAGAATGATATTGATGCTTTAATTTGCATTGGCGGTGACGGAACATATCGCGGTGCTTTAAAATTAAATAAATTAGGTTTTCCTACAATCGGTATTCCTGCAACTATCGATAACGATGTTTCTTCTACTGATTTTACTATAGGATTTTCTACTGCTTTATCAACAGCTTGCGATGCTATTGATAAATTAAGAGACACTTCAAGTTCACACCAAAGATGTTCAATTATAGAAGTAATGGGTAGAGACTGTGGAGATTTAGCTTTATACAGTGGTATTTGCTGTGGGGCAGAATATATTATTACTAAAGATACTGGTTTAGATAAAGAAGCTCTATTAGAACATCTAAAAGAAAATAGACTAGCTGGTAGAAAACATGCTATCATTGTAATTTCTGAAAAAATCACAAATGTTCATGAACTAGCAAAAGAAATTGAAGAATTCACAGGATATGAATGCAGAGCGCAAGTTTTAGGATATATGCAAAGAGGTGGAACTCCTACCCCAGAAGATCGTTTACTTGCTGCCAGAATGGGCAAATACGCTGTTGACTTAATAAGAAAGAACATTAATGGCGTAGTTATTGGTGTAGACGAAAACCAATTAGTTCATATACCAATTGAACAAGCATTAAATATGGTAAAACGTCCTGACAACTCTTTAACAAGATTAATAAATAGAATAAAATAAGGAGGCTTTTTTATGCAAACTAAATTAGGCAAAAAAACATGGTTAAGTATTGTTATCTTTTCTTTAGTCGGACAAATAGCTTGGACTATGGAAAACATGTTCTACAACTTATATATTGTAGATCAATTCAACGCATCATCTAACGCAATCGCGTTAATGGTAAGCTTGTCAGCAGTAACTGCAACCCTTACAACATTATTTATGGGGGCATTATCTGATAAGATTGGTAAAAGAAAAATATTTATTGTATCTGGATATTTCTTGTGGGGAATAACTATTCTAAGCTTTATATTTATTAATAATCAATATATCGCTTCTGCTTCGCTTGGTGTTGCGTTAGTTATTCTATTAGACTGTTTAATGACATTCTTTGGTAGTACAGCTAATGATGCATCATATAATGCATACTTAACTGAAATAAGTGATGAAACTAATCGTGGTAAAGTTGAAGGCGTAAACTCAGCAATGCCTTTAATCTCTATATTAATTGTATTTGGTGGATTATCTAGTTTTGCAAGAATTGATGAAAATGGTAAAGATACTTGGTATATCGTATTCATCATAATTGGTATTGCAGTATTAATTAGTGGTATTGTTGGTTTTTTTACTATTAAAGATCCTGTTATTGAATCCAAAAAAGATGAACCATATTTCAAAAATATATTCTACGGATTTAGACCAAGTGTTTTTAAGAATAATAAATACTTATATATTATATTAATAGGTTTTGCAATCTTCGGTATTTCCTTACAAGTATATATGCCTTATTATATTCTTTATCTTCAACATGCTGAAAGCTTAAAGAATATTCCTCTAGCTTCTGCTATTGGATTTGATGGATATGTAATAGTAATGGCACCAGCTATTATCATTGCTTCTGTATTTACTATATTCTATGGTAAAGTTATCGATAAGTTTGGTTTTATCAAATCCTTAATTCCTGTATTAGTTGTTTATGCAATTGGATTAGTATTATTATCATTCTTCCAAGGAATGGTTATGTTATTCTTAGGTTGTATGTTTATGATGATGGGTTATTTAGCAGCTACTGCCGCATTCAACGCTGCCATCAGACAGCATACACCAGTTGAAAAAGTTGGTTTATTCCAAGGTGTTAGAATGTTTGCATCTGTATTAATTCCGATGTTGATTGGTCCTTGGATTGGTTCTGCTATTTGTGGTGGAGGCGCAATCTTTGGTGTAACAGGTGAAGATTTCAGTGTTTCTCCATTTATTTTCCTTGGTGGTTTTGTTGTAATATTATTAGCTGCAATCCCATTATTCTTTATCAGAAAGGGAAATATCAATGAAGAAGTATAATAAATTATATACTCCAGAATTTGAAAAATTTGACAAAAATTGTCCTCTAAATGAATATCCTTTTCCACAATTTAAACGTGATTCATATATTTGTTTAAATGGTATTTGGAAACATAAAACAACAAAAAACATTAATGATTTAAATAACATTAATGAGGATATCATCGTTCCTTTTCCTTTAGAATCAATAGCTAGTGGAGTAAATAAAAAATTAAATAAAAATGAATATATCATTTATAAAAAAGAATTTGATTTAGATTCTTCTTTCATAAAAGAAAATACTTTTTTACACTTCTTGGGTGTAGACCAACAATATTATATTATTCTTAACGGTAACAAATATGATTGGATAACTCCTCTTAATTTCCCAACTAAGATAGATGTATCAAAAGATATTAAAGAACATAATGAATTATATGTAATAGTTAAAGATGACATTGATTTTAGATTCCCATTAGGTAAACAATCTAAAAAACCTAAAGGAATATTCTATACTCCATTTTCAGGAATTTATTATCCTGTTTTTATAGAAAGTGTATATAATGGATATATAGAAAACATAGATATTACAACAACAATGGAAGCTGTATCATTAAATATTACTTCTACTGCCCAAGAATTCAATATATCTATATATGATAATAATGAATTAATTATTAATCAACTTGTTACATATAATAATCCAACATTTAAAATACCAAACCCAAAATGTTGGGAACCAAATAACCCACATTTATATGATTTAGTTATTACTACTCCTACTGATAAAATATCATCATATTTTGGTTTAAGAGAAATCAAAATGAGAGATGGACTAATTTATCTAAATAATAAAAAAATCTTCTTAAATGGCGTTTTAGACCAAGGATATTACCCAGAAGGTATTATCACTCCTATTACATACGATTCATTAAAATTTGATGTTTTAACTATGAAAGAATTAGGTTTTAACACATTAAGAAAACATATTAAAATTGAATTACCATACTTCTATTATCTATGTGATAAATATGGTATGTTAGTTTTCCAAGATTTTGTAAATAATGGTAAATATAACTTCTTTATTGATACAGCATTACCTACAATAGGTTTACAAAAGAAAAATGATAAAATAATTCATACCAACAAAGATGAAAGACAAAACTTTATCACTGCAGGAGAACAATTAATTCCTTATTTAAATAATCATCCTTCTATTATCGCATATACAATATTTAACGAAGGATGGGGACAATTTGATAGTAATAATGTTTATCATTATTTCAAAGCTATGTATCCAAATATATTATTTGATTCAACAAGTGGTTGGTACCGTGTAGCTGATACAGATATGGATAGTTATCATTGGTACTTTAAGAATCTTGATAAATTAGCTAATGTAGATCATCCAATATTCTTATCAGAATTTGGGGCGTTATGTTATAAGGTCAAAGACCATGCATATGGTAGCGATGAAGTATTTGGCTATACTTACTTCCCAACAATAACTGATACAGAAAAAGCTTTTGTCGAATTATATGAAAATAAAATTATTCCTTATAAAGATAAACTTATAGGAACCATCTATACTCAATTATCTGATGTCGAAGAGGAAGATAATGGATTATTTACATATGATCGAAAAGTTTTAAAATTCAATAAAGAAACAATTCAAAAAACATTAAAAAAACTAAATGATTAACAAAATAAGCGCCAGCAGGCGCTTATTTTATTTCTTTCAATCTTCTTTCTAAGTATTCTGGTAATTCTTCCATAAACTTATATTTAGATATTGCAATATTCTTTGTATTCATTAATGTGGTCTTGCATACAAATCCATTAGCTTCTGGACATAACACAATACCTATAGTATTAGAATCATTATCTGATTTAACATAGGCATCTATATAATTAGTGTAGAACAATAATTGTCCAATATATTCAGGTTTAAATTTTGTTGTCTTAAGTTCAATAACTACGTATGAATGAGTTGGTATATGATAGAATAATAAATCTATTTCATAATTATCATTATCTACTTTAAGTTTATATTTTTCAGATACAAACGAAAAGCCATTTCCTAATTCTAGTATAAATTTAGATATATTTTGTAATAATGATTGTTGTAATTCTTGTTCATTCTTGATTCTGTTTATATCAATAAAATCAAATACATAAGTATCTTTAAATAATTCGTTAGTCAAATCTTCACTAACACTTACGACTTCTGATATTGTTGGTTCTATCAAGCTTCTTTCATAAGCTTTAAGTTTAAATTGATTTAAAACCATAGATCTACTCCAACCGTTTTTGTGAGTTTCTTTTATATACCATAACATTTCTTCGTGAACTTTGGATTTAGACATTATTTGGATAATTGTTCCCCAAGGTGTTTGGCCAACAAGCTGTTGGCTAATTTCATAAATATTAAATTCAGTTGAAAATTGTGACATATATTTCAAATTAGAATATGAATAACCTCTACCATATTCTTTAAGATCATTAGATAATCTTTCAATATATTTATTTCCCCATACTTTCCTAATGTTTATGATAGTTCCTATTTCATAATAGGTCATAATCATAGCACTATTAACAATAACCATAGCTTTATTTTGGTTTTGTTTGATTGTTTCTTTAATTTTTTGTAAATCAGATAAATAATCTAATTCTGTAATTGTAATTTCTTTTGACATGCTTTTCACCTTTTTTTCCCTTCATATAATAAATAGACAAAAAGTATAATTTTTTTTAAAAGAAAATATAAAAAGGAGATTTAAATCTCCTCATTATAATAATTATTTAATTATTTTATTGGTTTCTAAACTAAATACCAATGTATCTCCATAATTAATATCTGCATAAAAATTAATGACTGATACTGCTTGGCCTTTTGAATCTGTAAATTTACAAGTTTGTGTATTATTACTAAAATCTACTTTTGTGTATAAACCTATTTGACTCTTCATCTTTGTTAATGTTGATGGATCAAATTGTTCATATCCTCTTTTTGAAACAGCTATATTAACAAAATCAAAATCAGTTAAATATCCTTTATAAGTTTTACCAGGTTTATATTCACTATTATAAGTAAGCTTTTCATTTGGTGTAACAGTACCTGGTTCAAACACTAATAAATCGTGTTGATGACCACTAATACACATATTAATGTCTAACTTATTAAGTAAATCAGTAAATGTAGCTTTAGCAACTTCATGATTATGTCTACTATTAACAAAAACAACAGGAATATGACAAACTGCCATTTTATAATCATAAGCTAAATATCTGGCATCTTTAAGAGTATCTTCTAACATTTTATATTGTTGTTCTCTATACTTTTCATAATACGCAGTATCATAATATTCCCACCAATCGTCATCATGATCTTCACCAATATCTAGTACTGTAATAAACGTATTATCTAACCAAACATTATAATAAAATTTATTATTATTTGTTCCAACAAAGTTGTGGAATTCTTCTGCATATTTACCCTTTAGCTCATGATTTCCTCTAGCGTAAACAACAGGATATTCACCCTTAGTAATCTTACTTGCAATAACATTAGTAAGGTTAGCATCTTCATATGTATCCATCATTGATACTATATCACCAGCCAACACTAAGAAATCTAAATTATTATAATAACTAACAGTTTTAGTTGACGCCTTACCCGCCATATGAATATCTGATAAAGAATAATATTCTAATCCATCAGATGCATTTACTGGTCTAAATTTATATTCTTTACTAATATCACGACCAAAATAACCGCCAAAAGGGCCACGATATGTAATCTTTTGGACATGTATTTCATACTCTTTAGCTTCATTTAATATATTCATAGGAATATGTACTTTATGAATTTTAGTAAATGCACGATTAACACCATTATAATCATCAAAATATCTTTCATCATCTATTTCTACCCAAGCTCTACCTTCAGTAGCACTACTAAATACTATTTGGTATTCATCTTCTACTGCATATACTACAGGTTCTGTAGTAATACGGTTAAATGAAATATTAAATAAATACATTGTTACTACCACTAATGTTAAACCTAACGCACCAAACTTAAAGTATTTATTTTTAGCCCAACTTGATTTAGGATAAATAAACACAAAGAATACTATAGCTAAAACTATATCTGTTATACCTAAATAATTAAAGAATGATGGCCAAACATAATCCATATAATCGATGGCTCCTAATTTAATAATAACCATTACGACAATGAAAAATACAGCATTTACACCATTGAAAACATAACTCCATAAATTCTTTTCTTTCTTCATTAAAATGTATAATACAACATTTGCAATAAATACACCTAAGAACATAAAGAAAATCATTACAGGTAAATTAAGTAAAAACCATGATTCATTCTTTTCATATCCAATTGTTTTAGATATACCACTCCAACAACATCTCATAGAAAAGAACATAACAAAATTAAACCAAGATAACGCCAAATTAGCGACCTTAGATGTAAAATTTAATTTATTTCTCATTTTATAAACCTCACTTCTAGTACTTATATTTTATAATAAGTACTACGTTTTTGCAAACAATTACTAATTATGATATAATTTTTTTAAGGAAGTGATAAAATGAAAAGATATTTAGTATTAAGTTTTGACGATGGACCAATCCAAGACAAAAAATTTGTTGAATTATTAAATAAATATAACATTCCTGCCACACTTAATCTTAATAGTGGATTAGAAGATTTTGTTTGGTACTATAATAATGAAATTCCTATTAAAAGAATTAAATTTAATGAAAATCTACATTTGTATGATAATCATGAAATTGCTTCTCACACTATTAATCATCCTTGTTTAACAAATTTAGATGAACAAGAATTAATACATCAAGTAGGTGATGATGCTGAATCTTTATCTAAAATTTTTAATAGAGAAATAACTAGCTTCGCTGTACCGTTTACTTCTTGTGATGAAAGAGAAATAGATATAATTAAAAATAAAACTTGTATAAAAGCTATTCGCTTATCCAAATTCACTGATAAAAAAGATTTTAGTGTACCAGCTGATAACTATCATTTTATGTGTAATGCGTATTATAATAATCCTGACATTTATGAACACATATTAGAGTTTTCTAAAAATACATTAGATAAATCAATATTTATCATTGTTGGACATTCATATGAATTTGATGTATTAAATGAATGGGATAAAATAGAAAACTTACTTAAATACATTAAAACATTTGATTCTTTTGAAGTACTTACATTTAAAGATGCAATTCAAAAATTAAGAGCGTAATTAAAAATGGCTACCAGTCGGTAGCCATAATTTATTATAAACTTTTAACTGTGTTATTGATTCTTTCAATAACTTTTTCTTTACCTAAAATTTGGATTACACAATAAAGGTTAGGTGAATTCTTTCTACCTGATAATGCTATTCTTAACATTTCAGAAACATCTCCAACGTGACCTTTATATGATTCTTTATCTTTTTTCCAAACTTTAACATTATCAGCAAAACCATGTCTTACTGATAATTCTTTAATACTATTGAACCATTCTTCTTCATTTAAATCCATATTAATAGTATTTGCATAATCTAATAATACAGCTTTAATAACTTCTTTATCCATAGCTGGATTCCATTCTACAGTACTATAATCAATTTGGTTATATACATCATCATAGAAGAATGAAATAATTGGATAAATATCAGAATATTTAGCATAATCTTTTCTTGGTTTTTCTTTTTCTCTTTCAATATTTAAGATTGAAACAAAGAAATCTTCATCAGAAATAATCTTATTATAGAATTCTTCATTATAAGATTTAGCCCAAGTTTTAACTTCTTCACATAAATCTTTAGCTTTCTTATATGCCATTCTTTCCTTAGAAATATTTGCAACTTTCGCAATATCAAATAAAGCACCATCAATACCCATCTTATCAAAAGACATTTTAAATTCATAGAAATCTTTATCTAAATTAGCTTCTCTCCACTCTTCATAGTTAGAGTTAGCAATTGTTAATAAATATTCAATGAAACCATATTTTGGATAACCTTGTTCTAAGAAATAGCTTACTGCCGCTTCTAAATCTTTACGTTTAGATAATTTTCTTCTTACACCTTCATCTACCTTCATAATAACTGGTAAATGACCATATTTAGGTCTTTCAAAACCTAATGTATCAAATAACTCTAAATGAATAGGTAAGCTTGATAACCATTCTTCACCACGTGTAACATGTGTAGTACGCATAAAATGATCATCTACTAAGTGTGCAAAGTGATATGTAGGTAAACCATCAGATTTTAAAATGATAATATCTTGATCATTTTCAGTTAAAGTTAAATCCCCTTTAACTTCATCATGGAATTCAACCTTATTATTATGATCACCCATTGATTTAAAACGAATGATATATGGTTCACCATTATTAATTCTTTCAATAGCTTGGTCTGCAGTTAAATCTCTACATTTAGCATATTTACCATAATAACCTGGAATTTCTTTATCAGCTTCTTGAATCTTTCTTAATTCAGCTAAATCATCAACACTACAGAAACAAGGATAAGCTCTACCAACACTAATTAAATGTTTAATAACTGTATTATATAAATGAGCTCTTTCACTTTGTTTATAAGGTCCATAATTACCTAATTCAACTTCATCAGAAATATAGCCTTCATTAGGAATAACATCAAATACTTTTAATTGTTCAACTAATGAAGCACCAGAACCAGCAATTTCTCTTTTTGTATCTGTATCTTCTAAACGAATATAGAATACACCACCACTTTGTCTAGCATAGTAGTATGATACTAAAGATGTAAATAAGCTACCTGTATGTAAAAATCCAGTTGGAGATGGAGCAAATCTTGTTACCATCGCACCTTCTGGTAAATCTCTTTTTGGATATCTTTTTTCTAAATCTTCAATTGTTGTTGTTATATTTGGAAAAATTAAATTAGCTAAGTCAATATAATTAGCCATAAATCTCAACTCCCTTACCTTAAAGATTATACCAAAATAATGTATTTTTTCAAGAAAAACATTACTATCTTTTAATGTTAATTAAAAGAAAATTAAAAGCCCACCTAAGTGGACTTAAAACTATACTATTCTAATGTATACTTCTCCAGTACTTGTTTTAACTTTACAAATACCGCCAGTTGTTGTTTCAGGAACATCTATATCACCTGTACTTGTTTTTACCATAAATACTTTACTTGATAATAAAGTACCTCTAACATCACCTGTGCCAGTTTCTATTTCTAGGTTTTCTGCATCAAGTTTATCAAAACTAAAATCACCTGTTCCAGATACATGTTTTAAATCTTTTTCAATCAATACGTTATGTAAATGTGCATCGCCTGTACTTAAATTGCCATTATAATAACCTTTAATGTTAGTATCACTAATAACAATTTTTCCTGTACTCACTGTACAAGCTAAATCACCATTAATAACGCATTTAGTTAATACAATATCACCTGTTGAAACCTTAATATTCATATCATTAGTATTACAAGATAACATCACAAAATCACCTGTACTAGCATCAATATTTACACTGCCAAAAGTAAATCCTTCATTAATTTTTATGTCACCTGTACTATATCTCATTCTTAATGAATTTAGCGTGTCTTTTGTTAAATAAATTTCAACCTTTAATTTTCCTAAATCAAACATTGTTATATGTGATAACAATTCATCTTCTTTCACTAATTTGATACAATCATTTTCAATAGAAACATTTAATGAATGCTTATCATTAACTTCATATATTATCTTATTTTCGTTTGATAAATATATTTCAACATCATGAACCGAAATATTGATATCAATATTATTATAGCCTTCTTCAATTATATACGTTTTAGTTTCTTTAGAATTTAATTGTGATAAGGATAAAATAAATGCAACAACAAACGCGATAACAAATAAACCCAATAAAATGAACGCCGTGATTTTAACAACAATTTTATTTTTATCAAATAATGATATAACACCAAATACTATAGGAAGTAAACAACATCCTGTAGATACTAACACACCTAATCCTAGATTATATTGTTTATATGCATATATAGTAACTAATAACAAGATAATTAATAAATATCCTATAACAGAATAAATCAATAAGAATGATTTAGACAACTTATTATATTTTTCTAAATCCATATACTTCTTTTGTCTAACAAATAGTATAGGGAAAATCACAAGAAAATATCCTAACAATAATCCCATTGTTGGAATCATAAACCAGTAATTACCACTACGTATACTTAAAGTTAAGAACAACAAGAATAAACCTAATAAAGTTGATCCAATAAATATAGGAAGTTTAAATTTGTTATAAACCCATGTAAGTGTTGGACAAAATGTGTATGCACATATTATTGATGCTAACACAACAAAGAACCAAGACAATGTATGACTAACAGCTAAATTAACAATGAAACAAGTTAATAAAGCTATCGCGTAAGATATATTAAATATCCAGAAGAATGTTTTCTTAATCTTATTATATTTATTTGCGTCATGCTTCATCTTACGATAATCTGTATCTTGACTTGATTCAATTAACTCATGTTCAGATACATCAAGTACTCTACAAATATCAGATATTAGTGTTATATCAGGATATGTTACTCCTCTTTCCCATTTACTTACAGCACTTTCTGTAACAAATAATAATTCTGCCAAATCCTTTTGAGAATAATTTTTCTCTATTCTTTTTAATTTTATAAAAGACCCAAATTCTTTTTTGCCTTTCATTTCAAATCACCTCTGGCTAAATAATATAATAAAAGTAAATATTTGACAATGGAGCGGTAAGCCACCCCATTTTTTCACCCATTTTCTTATTAAGCTACTTTATTATATCACATTATTATAAAATAAAACACTCTCTTATGAGAGTGTCTTGATTAAATATAATATCTATATTGTACTAATTTTACTTCAACTTTCATTTCTATATCATTTCTAGTAATATTGAATATCAGTGTATCTCCAATACTTAATTCGGATGAATAAATGAAATTATAGATTGTTTCAGTTGTCATTGTTTGAGCTGATATATTACTTAAGACTATAGATTCTTTATTTTTATCAGCATATCTTATTTCGATACTGTTTAATAAATCATTATTTAATAATAATCCATAATCACTAGATGTTGTATTAGTTGATTGATTTAATATGCCAATAGAAGTTCTAAAGAACATATTACCACCATAACCTAATTCAAAACCAATATTCCATCTACCTTCTACATAACCAGTAGTCCATACTTTATTAATACTGTCGTAACTTGCAGATTTTAATATACTATCAACAATAACTCTTGCTTGATTTGCAGGAATTGCAAAACCCAAACCTTCAATACCACTAGATGAATATTTAGCATTTACTACACCAATTAACGCGCCAGCCGCGTTAAATAAACCCCCACCAGAATTACCACTATTAATAGCAACATCTGTTTGAATTAGTTTCATTGTATTATAACTATCAACAGAAATTTCACGATTGTTATAAGAAACAACACCTGTTGATACACTGCCAGGAAGCGTACCTAATGGATTACCAATACATATAACTGTCGAACCAAGTCTTAATGTATCTGTATCATTGAACCATGATGCGTATGTTAGATTAATAGCTTCTACACTTAATATAGCTATATCACTTTCATCGTCTCCACCAACAAGTTTAGCTTCTAATGAAGTACCATCAGATAAAATAACTTCAAAACCATTACATCCTTCAATCACATGATGACATGTAACAATAAAACTTAAAGATTCTGTATGACCAAATAATACACCACTACCACTACCTGCAACTTGACCATTAACTTTAGAATTAATTGCGACTACACTATCATATATAACTTCTACAGTTTCTTCTATGCTTCCTGTTTGTAATGTTGTACTTGTATAAGTAACATCTAGCTTAACAATATCAACATCTTTTTCTTCTTCAGGTGTTAAAGTTTCATTAACTGTAGGTGTAGTTAATTCTTCTGTTTGTTCTATACCTGGATTAGTTAAAGTAGGTGTAGATTCTTTTGTTTTACAAGACCCTAAACTAATAACTAAAAATAAACCAAATAACATTATTAATATTTTATTCGTTCTTTTCATCAAACCACCACTTTCATTTCCATAATTATACAATTTAATTATGGGAATATTTTGGTAAAAATATGTTTTATTCAAGCATTTCTAATATATCTTCTTTAGTCATCTTTTGATTATTAGATTCACTAAATATAATACTATCAGCTAAATCTTTCTTAAGTTTTTGAAGTAATAACACTTTTTCTTCAATAGTATCCTTACATACTAGCTTTATAACATTAACCTTCTTACTTTGACCTATACGATAAGCACGGTCTGTTGCTTGATTTTCAACAGATGCATTCCACCATGGATCTAAATGAATAACCATATCAGCACCAACAAGATTAAGTCCCGTACCTCCAGCTTTTAAAGAAATCATAAATACTTTAATATTTTCATTACCATTAAATTCATCTACCATTTCCTTACGAGTAATAGCTTTAGTTGAACCATCTAATGTAAAATACTTAATATTTAATTCATTAAATACTTTTTCCATTATAGGGAATACACTAGAAAATTGAGTAAATAATAAAATTCTATGATTTGCTTGAATAGCTCTTTGAATAAGTTCTGTAGCCATTTTTATTTTTGATGATTCAAATGGCTCATCATAAATCAACTCTGGAGTAATACAAATTTGTCTAAGTCTTGTAAGCATCGCAAGTACTGCTCCACTACCATTATTAAGTTCACTCTTAATACTATCAACATATGCTTGATATATTTCTTGTTGTTTATCATCTAATTTACAATAATAAACTTCTTCAATCTTATCAGGTAAATCTTTTAAAACGTCTTTCTTAGTACGTCTTAATATAAATGGTTGTACACGCTTTTTAAGCATAATTAACGCATCTGTATCATCATGCATAATTAATGATTCATAACGGTTTTTAAAATGATTATAATTAGCTAAATAACCAGGCATAACAAAATCAAAAATACTCCATAAATCAGCTAATCCATTTTCAACTGGTGTACCAGTTAATGCAAAATTCATTTCTGATTTTAATTGTTTAATTGCTGTTGATTTTAATGCGTTTTGATTTTTAATAAATTGTGCTTCATCAGCAATAACAAATCTAAATTTATTAGAATATAATTCTATATCTCTTCTTAATGAATCATAAGATGTAATATAGAATGCTTTTTCATTAAAATTAATATTATTAATAATGTTTTCTCTTTCAGAAGCTGAACCCATTATAAGAATAGTTGGAATTGGTAATTCCCACTTTTCACATTCATTTTGCCAGTTATACATTAAACTCATAGGACAAACAATAATTGATGGCTTATTAACTTCATCACTAGAAATAAAAGACATAATTTCTAACGTTTTACCTAAACCCATATCATCAGCTAATATACCACCAAAACCAAATTTAGATAACGTTCTTAACCATCTAAAACCATCTAATTGATATGGTCTAAGCACATTAGAAAATTTACCTGTAGGCATATCTTTAATATCTTTATATGATTCTAATTGTTGAATAATTTCAACAACTTGATCATCAAGATTTATTGAATCATCTTTACAATTAATAAGTTTTAAAACATAACTCATTGGTTTTGTGATTGTCTTATTTAAATCTTTAATATCAACATTAAAATCCTCTAAGAAGTTGTTAAGATATTTAACATCTTCTTCTTTAATTTTAATAATTACATCATTCTTTAATTTAACAATTTTCTTCTTTTGTTGATATGCATCTAATACTGCTTGAATTTCTTCAATAGATAATTTAGAACTTTCAACATTAAGATCTATTAAACCAACATTATAACTAATATTAATATTTATTCTTCCACTTTTCTTTAAAGTAATCTTTTTAACACTGTTATCAAAGAATACATCTCCATACCCCTTAAGAGTTGATAAATCACTAGTTAAGAAATTATATTGAGATTCTAAATCTTCAAGTTCATATAAATTAGTTTTCTCATTTAAAATAAATCCAAATTGTTCTAATAAACCATGATATCCTTCAATAATTTGATGAACATATGAAGAATCCTTATAAGTTTGTTCTATATCTTTTTTATAATCATTAATAATCTTACCTTTTTCATATAAAAAGTATGAATTCAAATAAACTTCTGGAAGTCTATATTTAGAATAGAATATATTTTCTATTTGAACTTCATTTTTAATTACAGGTAATAAGTTAGAAATAAATTCTACTTCATTTGTGTCTACAAATAACCCTTTTTCCTTACATTTAAAAAGATTAGCATAAATAATTGCTTCATTACGTTTACTAAATTTATAACTTAATATTTTGTCATCATCAATAAAATACGCAACATCCTTACCACAAATCAAATTATTTGTGTTTTCAGGTTTATCAATATATAAACAAGAATCATCTAATTTTATATCGAATTTATTAGATTCTACTATTGGATAGAATTTAGCTCTATCCTTTGTTTTAGAATAATAGATTCCTCTATTTTTACATATTTCTAAAACCTTTAATAAATGACTTCGTCTTAATGGAATACTCTTTGTATATTCATTATTTATATTAATTAAAAAATTATATAATTCTTTTGATTCTTCTGTTAATACTTCATATGAATGAACAAAAGATAATTTTTGACCATAAGTATATTCCTTATGTTCTTCCATTAACTGAATAAATTCAGAAATGTTTTTAACAACATATTCTTTATCATAAGCAATTCTTAAAGATAAATAATGCTTATTATCTATGTTATTAATTTCAGCATATAAATTAATCTTTTTAAAATAATTAGAATTTGTCTTAAGCTCTAAAGCCATATTATTTAAAATCTTAACTTGTTCTAATTTAATCTTATGTTCATTATATTTTTTCATTATTCTTTCGAATATATCTTCATCAATAATTTTAATAGCTAGAGCTAAAAGTATTGTTGTATGAACACATTCTTTATTACGATAAAACTTTAGACATCCACATTCAGCCTTTACCAAATGAAGTTTAGTATCAAGAATTATTGAACTCAAAACAGAACCTGTTAATTCATTTAATGAAGGTAGTGACTGAACATAAAAACATCTTTTACCATTTATGTGTTGTTCAGTTATTTTAACATAAGACTTAGCATCAACTTTAGAACATTCTAATAACGGTTCTAAAAAAGCAAAATGCTTATATGACATTAATAAGTCAACTATTTTCATATCTACACCTCCAAATATTTATCTTTAAATTCTTGTTTAAAGTTCTCATCAATATTTAATTCTTTTAATAAGTAATTATCAAAAGAACCATATTTTTCATTTATAACATTAAATAAAACATCTAAATATTCTCTTTCTACACCAAACACACTCCATAATGTATCTGTATATTCTATCCCATAATATTCAATCATTTTTTCAACTTTAGGTGTGTAATAATGATTAGTACCTAAATAATCATTAATAATGGTTTCCATATCAAAATCCAACAAATAAAGCACTAATATAGTAGCAAAACCCGCTCTATCTTTTCCCGCACTACAATGCCATAAACTAGCACCCTCTGATTTTAATAATTCATGAAGAAATGTACGATATGCATAACTAGCACTTTCAGCAACAACTACTTGTGTATAAACATTTTGCATAAATTTGTTAGCCCCACGAGGTTCTTCCTTTTCTTTTACTTCATTCAAGAAATCTTTAAAGTCTCTATTGTCATCACCTTTTTTAGTAACCCCAATTGTTTCTTTAGATAAAACAGGAAGATTATATATTTTAACATCTTCAATAACATCTGGTTTAATTTCAGCTTCAAGTATATTTCTTAAATCAAAAACTTGTCTTAAATTATATTCTTCTTTTAAAATTCTTTGATCGTCTAAAGTTATACTATGAAGCGCATCACTTCTAATTAATAAATTATCTTTAATGTGTTTACCTTCTTTATTTATTAAATTAGATAACGTTCTAGTATTTCCTGTACCAGTTAAAATAATTCTTTTTGAAAACATAAAAAATCACACCCTTATTTATTTATTGTATCACATTTTAGAAAAAAAACATATACTAAATTGGTGAAACATATGCAAGAAATAGCAAGAAATAATAACGACAATCTAACAAAAAGAAGTTTCGATAATCAAGAAAAATCTCATTTAAGAAAAATAAATAATTTAAAGAAAAACAACAAGAAAAAGAAAAAATAATATCTATTAAATTATCATGTTTTGTTATATAATAGTTTTATGGCAGGTGATATTATGTCTTTATTAGAATCAGGAGAAAATTATTTAGAATCTATATTAGTTTTATCAGAAAAGCAAAATGAAATACACGCTATTGATATAGTAAATTATTTGGGTTATTCTAAACCATCAGTTTCTATAATGCTTAAAAAACTAAAAGAGACTGGATATATAATAATAAATGAAGAAAGTCACATCTTCTTAACTGATAAGGGGTTAGAAGTTGCAAGAAAAATATATAATAGACATAAACTATTAAAAAACTTCTTGATTTCAATTGGTGTAAGTGAAAATGTTGCTGAAGATGACGCATGTAAAATTGAACATGATTTATCTGATGAAACTATTGAAGCTATCAAAAAAACTTTAAACAAAAACTAAGCTTGTCTTAGTTTTTTCTTTTATTTATTCTTCTTTTGTGATAACATTAAATTAATAAAATGTATGAGGTATTAAAAATGAAAGTTATTATTGTTTTAGGTTATAAATTAAATGATGATGCAAGTATGGATCAATTATTAATCAATCGTTTAGAATTATGTTTAAAATTAATTAATGAAGAATCATATGATAAAATTATTCTTTCTGGTGGATGTCCTACTCCTCCTGGATTAGAAGTATCTGAAGCTGAAGCTATGGCTAAATATTTAATAGAAAAAGGTGTAGATAAAGATATGATTATCTTAGAAAACAAATCTTTAACTACTGAAGAAAATGCATTATATTCAGTACCTATCGCAAAATCATTAAATGCTAAAAAGATAACAGTTATTACAACATTAGAACATATGTCTAGAAACTTCCTTAATCCTGTTAAATTATTTGCAGATCAAGTTAAGGATAATGACATTACTTTAACATTTATGACTAATTCAATCTAACATTATTAAGAATTCAATATTAATTGAATTCTTTTTTTATTCTTTTTTTAAAAAATCATACTTTTTGTCTATTTATTATATGAAGGGTAAAAAAGGTGAAAAGCATGTCAAAAGAAATTACAATTACAGAATTAGATTATTTATCTGATTTAAAACAAATTAAAGAAACAATCAAACAAAACCAAAATAAAGCTATGGTTGTTGTTAATAGTGCTATGATTATGACCTATTATGAAATAGGTACTATCATAAATATGAGAAAAAAATGGGGAAATAAATACATTGAAAGATTATCTAATGACCTTAAAGAATATGGTAAGGGGTATTCATATGATAATTTAAATTATATGCGAAGATTTTCAAACGAATTCACTAAAAATGAAATATTCGACCAACCTGGTCGACTAATTCCGTGGAGAACACTTATTGAAATAATTAAAAAATCTAAACCTCATGAAGAAATGTTATGGTATATCAATCAAACTTACAAAAATGGTTGGAGTAGATCAATGACAATTAACCAAATAGCTATGAAAGCTTATGAACGTAGTTTGATTAATCATATTACTACTGAAGTGGTTAGTAAAAGTGAAGACTTAACTAACGAATTACCTGAGTATCTAGAAAAAAGATTAAAAGAACTATAAAAAGGCTCAAAATTGAGCCCTTTATTCCATATTTTTGGTAGCTATTATGTTTGCTCCAAAAACATCTTCTATAATAATATCTTTTACTTTAACAGGTAGTTTGCATATATGATTATTAATAATACTCATACACTCAAAAACCTTATCTTTTGGAATTGGTTTGTCAGTCTTTACTGGTAAAACCATTCCGTTTTCACAACGTACTGTTGTAGTAACCATTCTTTCTGGATTAGTACATTCGCTTACTGCATATTTTTCTCCACGTGGACAAGTATTTCCAGTAACACTTATAACTTCTCCGTCTACAATCTCTACTTCTAGACTACAACCTATTGGACATACAATACATGTTAAATTACGTTTCATTATAGTACCTCCAATTCAAATCTTAAGTTATCAATGTTAGCTAATTGTTCTTTTTTAATAACTATCGCTTCCATTTCACCAGGAGCTACTTTAGCTTTTTTCTTCTTTATAATAACATTATCATTATTTTTAACAAGAATGTTTACATTTTTAAATACATCACTAACTCTAAAATAAACCTTAACATCCTTTAATGATGTTATAGTTGATGGAACTGTGTAACGTACTTTTCCATCAGTAGTAATATTTATATTTGTTTTTTCTTCTTTTAAATCCTTAATGTAATTTGCAGCACTTAACCCAGCAATTTCAGCTTCTTCTGAAACAAAATCAACTAAATCATGAACATGTAATACATTTCCACATGCAAATATACCTTCTACTGATGTTTGACGATTTTGATCAACAATAGCGCCACTTGTTATATTACTTAATTCTATATTAGCTGATTTTGATAATTCATTTTCTGGAATTAAACCAACAGATAAAAGTAATGTATCACAAGGGATATATTCTCTACTTTCTTGTATTGGTTTTCGGTTTTCATCAACCTTGGCTATTGTTACACCTGTAACACGTTTATCTCCATGAATTTCAACAACTGTATGACTAAGTTTTAATGGAATATTAAAATCATTTAAGCATTGTTCTATATTACGAGCTAATCCTCCAGAATATGGCATTAACTCACACACAGCTTTAACTTTAGCACCCTCTAATGTCATACGACGTGCCATTATTAATCCTATATCACCACTACCTAATATAACTACTTCACGCCCTGGCATATATCCATCAATGTTAACAAACTTTTGAGCAGTACCTGCACTAAAAATACCAGCTGGACGTGAACCAGGAATATTTAATGCTCCTTTAGATCTTTCTCTACAACCCATAGCTAAAATAATAGCTTTAGCTTCAATAGTAAAGATTCCATCAGTTGAGTTTGTTGCTGTAATAACTTTGTCAGGAGTAATATCTAATACCATTGTGTTAAGTTTAAATGGTATATTTAACTGTCTAACCTTTTCTTCATATTTCCAAGCATATTCTGGTCCAGTTAACTCTTCTTTAAATTTGTGTAAACCAAATCCATTATGAATACATTGTTTTAAAATACCACCTAAAGAATCATCACGTTCCAAGATTAAAATATCTCTTATGCCTTGTTCATATGCAGCAATGGCCGCACTCATACCGGCAGGTCCACCACCAATAATTACTAAATCAATCATTTTAGGACCTCCTTTGTTTTAGAAAAGTTTATTTCTGAACCTTTTCCAAATTTTGTTACATCTGTTATATCCATACCATTTTCTTTAGCAAGTAATTCAACAATATAAGGCATACAGAAGCCGCCTTGACATCTACCCATTTGAGCACGTGTTCTACGTTTAATACCATCAAGATCAGTTGGTCTTGGATTAGTACGGATTGCTTCTAATATTTCTCCTTCAGTAACTGTTTCACAACGACAAATTATTTTTCCATAAGATGGATCTTTTTTAATAATTTCATTTTTTTGTTCTATACTAGCTTCAGCAAAATGACTCATAGATTTACGAGTTTTAATGTAGTTTTCTTTTTGTTTAAAATTATATCCTGCATCTTTTAATAATTCATCAACATAAACCGCTATACCAGGAGCGGCAGATAAACCTGGAGATTCAATACCTGCAACATTAACAAAACTATTATTAGGCATATTAATAATAAAATCTCCTGTATCACCAGCAGCTCTCAATCCCGTAAATGATGTGATTGAATGACGGAAATTAAGCGAAGGAACGTTTTCCTTAGCTTGTAACATTATTAAATCAAAGCCTTCTTGAGTTGTTGTTTTATCATCTTTATCATCAATGTTAACTGATGTAGGACCAACTAAAATATTATTATCTACTGTAGGTGTAACTAATATCCCTTTACCCATTTTTGATGGTGTTCTAAAGATAGTATTGTTAACTAATCCTTTTAATTCTTTATCCATTAAAATGTATTCTCCACGGCGTGGTCTAATGTTGAACGAGTTATCTCCAATCATTCTAGCGATACTATCAGCATACATTCCTGCAGCGTTAATAACCACCTTAGTATAAATACATTCTTCATTTGAATACACTTCATAATAGTTTTCCTTTTTAACAATGTTAGTTACTGGGAAGTTTAATTTTAATTCAGCACCATTATCCATTGCATTACCAATAGAGGCAATAGTAAGTTCATAAGGACAAACAATCGCCCCAGTTTTAGCATGAAGTGCCCATTTAACATCATTAGACAAATTAGGTTCAAGCTTATGAATTTCTTCATAACCAATGATTTCTAATCCTTCAACACCATTTAAAATACCTCTTTTATAAAGGCCTTCTAATGTCTTTTTGTCTTCGTCATTAAAACCTATAACCAATGATCCATTATTTTTATATTTAACACCTAAATCAGTAGTTACTTGTTTCATCATCTTTGAACCCATAACATTAAGTTTAGCTTTTAAACTTCCTTCTTTAGCATCATATCCGGCATGTACAATACCTGAATTTGCTTTACTAGCACCACATGCAACATCATTTTCTTTTTCTAAGATACAGATGTTTAATTCATATTTAGCTAGTTCTCTAGCAATCATACCGCCTACAACACCCGCACCTATTATTACAATATCATACATAATCTCACCTACTCGCCAATAGATTTATCAATAAAATCCATAATTCTATTTTCTAAAATTGGATACTCTTCATAATAACACATTCCATGTTCTGCATCATCAACTAATACACATTCTTTAACCTTACTACCACAAACTTCATAATTTTCTACACTATGACTAAAAGGAATAACACTATCTTTTTTTCCATGAATAAAGAAACATGGAGTACTAACTTTAGATAATGCTTTTTTAGGAGACGTTTTAAACATTGAAAATTTAGATATTAACATGCAATATAAATTCATGATTAATACTGGTAAATGTGCGTCAACCTTAATCATTTCTTTTGTTTGTTTAACCATTAATTTATAAACATCACTAAATCCACAATCAAGGATTGCACATTTTACATTACTTGGCATTAATGGTAATGCCATGCTTGATGTAGCACACCCCATACTCATACCATAAATAATAATATTCTTAGGTTTATATTCTTTATTAATGTGATTAACCCAAGCTAAAAGATCTAATCTTTCTTTTATACCAAAGGTTACATATTTTCCTTCTGACTCTCCATGACATCTTGGATCAACATAAAATATATTATATCCTTTTTCATATATTTTTCTCATAGGCCAAGCAAAATCATTTAATCCTCTAGAACGATATCCATGAACAAATAAAACCATAGTATCACTATTATTATTTATAAATCTTGCATGTAATTTAAGTTTGTCTTTTGACATTATATAAACATCTTCATATTCTTTTTTTTGCATAAAAAGAATATTTTCAATAATTTTATCTTTATGTTTTTTAAATTTAGAATTATCTAAATCTCTATTTAATAAACTTTCACTTTGTTGTTTCATAGGAATGATAAATCTAAAACCATAATAAGCACCAACAAATTGTCCTATTACAAGTAAGGTCCCAAATATAATAATTAACCACCAATACCATTCCATAAAAACACCGCCTATATTAAATCACTTTTTGGAACATAAATTTCCTTTAACTCTTCATTTTCAATTTTATATAATGTTTTTTCAAAATACTCTTCAACAACTAATGTTGAATCAACAAATGAGTGTAACTCTTGATTTGAAATAGTTAATTTTAAACCAACATCATTATTAATCATGGTTGCAAAACTACTTACCACATCATTAATAATAGAATAATCTTTTAACACTATTTCTTCTATCAAATTAGTTAATCCATTATAAATCATATACCCTAATGATTCCTCACCTTGTCTAATCATTAATGGCATAAAAGTCCATTCATTTAATGAATCAAAGAAAGTATTTCTTATAACCTTATAATTCTTTTTGTTATATAGATTATATGCAAATTCAATATCTTCTTCTTTAAATGGTTCTATTAAATATTTACCTTCTTTTCCCTTAGGATATACAGCTTTTAATAGTTTTGTACTTGGATAAAAACCAAAACGTTTATATCTTTCAAATAATCCGGATAACACAAAGAAATCAACTTTACTACTATAATTAGTAAGAATAAAATCAAATAACGCACCCATTATTCCATGATTACGATAAAGAGGATCAACACCTAAACTACCTAATATTAAGAATTTATAATTTTTATTATCTATAGATATAATATCCTCTTTAATTGCTATAGTAGCAATAATATTATTATCATCTTTTACTACAATATGATGCTTATATGGATTATTACCTTCTTTATATAATACTGGCACTAATTTTTGAAAGAATCCATCTTCTTTTTCGAAACATTTATGAATCAAATTTAGAATCACACTATAATCTTCTTCTTTAGCGAATTCTATTTTATATTTAAAATCTTGCATAAAATCACCCTTTAAAGAGAAACAAATAAGCGAAAAGCTTATTTGTTCCCCAAAGTTATTAGTCTTCTAATTTGTTTAATTTAATAGTTTGAATAATATAAGGTATTAATCCTAAACCTATGAAGCCTAATACTAAACTTAAGATAGGTAATGCCTTGAAGCATTTAACACCTTTTTCTTCACATTTAGCTAAAATATCTTTAGCTGTTTGATACATTAATATACCTGAATAAGGGAATACAAAAATACTTATAATCCAATGATATAATTTAATCTTATTTTCTCTATAATCATTAACACGTTTAATAATGTTATATCTCCAAACAACAGAGAATATTGAACCAGTTAATACCCATAAAGCACAGTTTAAAGCAGAACTTTCTTTCTTGCTTTCTTTATTTTCAACAACTGGGAATAAATCAATCTTTTCATGGTAAACGTCTAACATACCTAAATCAGTAGCAACTTCTTCAGGAGTATAATTCTTACACATTCTACGTGCTAAGATAGCACCTACGATACAACAAATAGAAACAACAATTGGAACTAATAATGTACCTAAACAGAATACTTCATTAACATTAACACCTAATTGTTGAGCAGCAATTACTCTAGCTTCTGTTTTAGTGTTATTTACTTTATCGATAATTGCTTCTGCTTTTGTAATCATAGAGAAATCTTTAGTGATAAAGAAATTCTTAATAAAATCATAGAAGAATGATGCGATAGCACCAATTACACAAGTAAATAATGCTTGACCTGCAAAGTACATAGCTGATTGATTTTTACCTGTTAATTTTTCTTCTACTGATGAAACTTGTGCAGGAATTAATAATGGTAACATAAAGAATGAACCTAAAGCCCAAGAACCAAATACACCACCAATAGCACCGATGATAACTTTAATAGTGTAGTTACCTTCACCCATAATAAATTCACTACCAATTAAGAAACCTAAAATACAAATAGCAAAACATATTAAACATGATTGATAAGTAGCACGAATACCAAAACGCTTCTTAGATTTATTAAATAAGTATAACATTAATGGAATTGGTGCAAACGCAAATGTATTTAAAATAGTCATATGAATAGTCTTCAATCCCATTAAACCTGTAATTAAAGCGTTCATTGAAACTAAGAACATTTGTAAACCAAAATAAGTAACTGAGTTAACTATATTCCATCTTAAGAATGGTTTATTTAACATAGTACCTTTAATACTTTCAACGATACCAACAGTTTCTTCTTCAGCTAAAGGTTTAACATCATAACCTTGTTCAATAGCCCAAGCTTCCCACTTGTCACCTTCTTTAATCATAAATACTGGAATTAAAATAGTAAACATTAATGGTAATGCAAATAATACCAATTTACCAATATTAAATGAAGGATTAGCTTTATAAATACTAGATAAAATAAGTGGTACTAAAGCATAAGTAATAACATAATTAATAGTATCAAAGAATGCTTTAAAGCTTGAAACTCTAGCTCTTTGTTCATCATCATAACATACTTGAGATAAACTACCATAGAATGAAATTAAGTTCATTGTATAAGTACCAAAGAAAATAAAACTTAAAGCAACAAACCAAATTGTATTACCTAATTGAGCAGCTTCACTTGTTCCAAAAACAGGAATCCATAAACCAGCAAATGATAAAACCATAGGAATGAAACAAATAATAATTGGTAATCTTCTTTTACCCCATTTTGTCTTTAAATTATCTGTTAAATGTCCTAGTGGAACATCGATAACCCCATCAAATATTTTAGCAATTAACGCTAATATAGGATAAATAAGTGGAGAAACTAAACATACACCAGCAATTGATTGAATGATAGCAGCATCCCCTATTAAAGCTGCAGGATTAATAGCATCACTATAATATGCACCCATCAAAATCATAAGCATGTTTGGTCCAAAACCACTCATTGCATAAAGGACTTCTTTCCATCCTTTATCAAGTGTCTTAAATCTTTTCATCTTGAAACCTCTCTAATTAAATTTTTAACATCGTTTTTATAATATAAATTATAAAACTCACCTGAATTTATTATAACATTTAAGCATTGCATAATCAACTAATTTAAATGTCAGGAAAAGAAAAAACATTGACTAATTCTATTAAATGACAGAATTAGCCAATGCTTATTAAGAATATTATTAAATTATGATAAATATATCCATTCTAATTGGAAATTTCCAGTATCTATTCCATAAATATTTATTTGATAATCACCTGTAGCATTACATGTAAAGCTATAACCAAATTCATCAACTTCTAAATATGAATCAGTGTTTTTTATAGTTGAATAACAATACTCCCAATCTGGTGTAGCAATAATAAAACTATCAGATTGAGATAATTTTAATATTATGGTTAATGAATTTTCACTTAGAGTAAATTTATATTCTGGCAAAAACTGCCATTCAGTAATATATCCTGATATATATAAATTATTATATCCACAACTAGAACAATATATAGAATTTGAATGCTGAATTTTTGTTGCAATCTCTTTACATAAACCACATTCTCCTTGATAAATACATGTTTCACCAGGTTTTAGCTCCCAACCATCAACATAACTCTCACAATAATGAGAATTACTTCCAATTACTGTTTCATTAAATGCATTTATATAGTCTTGTAAGTTTTCTAATGTACATTCTCCTTCTCTCATAGCTGAAACCATTACAATTGGAGCAGACCATAAACCATCTGGTACTATAGTTTGTGCATGAGCAAATGAACCTTGTTCAGATAAAATTTTTATGTTTGGAGATGCTTGAACTTTTGGATCTTGAATAGCTTCAATGTGGCATGGAGCGATTCCAGCATTTTCGAATCTCTTTAATTGACATTCTTTACCAGCTAAGAATTTAGCTAATTTATGAGCAGCTTCTAATTGATCAGCGTTACCTTGAGCTCTTTGAGGGTTAACACCTAATAATTTACCACCTAAGAAAGCACCTAAATGTTTAGTATCACCATCAACAGTTACAGTTGGCATAACAGCACAACCATAGTTGTCACCCCATAATGCTTTATAACCAGCGATATCCCAAGTACCACCGATTACTGCACATACGTTATCAGTTGCACCTGGAACTGATGAAGAACCAACCCATGCTGGATGTTTAACGATTTCTAAAATAGCTTTAGCAGCTTTTAAACCAGCTTCAGTATTGAATGTAGCAGCTACTTTATCGATGTTACCATCTTCAGAGAATTTAATGTTGTAGTCAGCACCGAATGTGAACATAGCACCAGCACCCCAGTAACCTTCACCAACATTGTATCCTACTTTTAAACCTTGCTTATTAGCGGCATCCATTAATTTGATCATATCTTTTGCTTGTTCATCAGTGATTTTGCTCTTATCATATTGTAAATAATATGTAGTATCAGCGGCGTATGGATAAGCATAATAAGAATCATTGAATGTAGCACAATCTTTACCGAATGTATTTAATTCAGAATCAATGAATTGGGCATATGTACCAGTTACTATAGATAATGCATCTTTTGCGTATAAATAAGCTAATTTGTCAGATGCGAATTCATAAACATCAGGAGCGTCACTTGCAGACCAGTCAATAACTTCTGAGTCAACTTTATCTGGACCATGTCCTACATAAGAGATGTTATAAATGTTTGGATCTCCTTCTTTAGCCATAGCGGCTTTAAATTCTTCAAATAATTCCATGTTAAATTCTTCATCAGATGAATTTCCTGAATAAACTAAATTAATAACCTTTCTTGTTGCACTTAATAAAGGTTTTAAAACTATATCTTCAGTAACTAGAGTTTTTGCTGAAAATGGTGTTTCACCATCTATAGACCAACCAATAAAATATAAACCATCTTTTTTAGGAGTATATCCATAATATGAAATATATAAATAATCAGGATTTAATACTTCTGTTCTATATGTAAAACCATTTTCATCTAAATATGTTACTTTATAACTTCTAACTAATTTTGGACTTAATGTAATATCAGTAGAACCATAATAACTTCCACTATATTCATTACCACCTTCATCAACCCATGATTTAAAATAATCAGTTTCATTTTTAGGTTTATAGTCAATTAATTTGATACCATTTTCAGATCCTTCAATTTCTCTATAAACATTTCCGTCTTCATCTAATAATGTAACAGTAACTTTATCAAAAACAACCCCATATAAAGTTATATCGTCTGAAGCATAATAATATTCAAATTTCCATTCTAAATATTCATCTTCATAAATATCATAATACATCCATGATTCACAGAACTTATCTTCATCTATAATATCTGTTGGTCTAGTAATAGCTCCTACAGGAATTTCTCTTTCAAATTTAGTAATAGGCATTACAACGCCATTATTAGAAACTTCCCATTCAGTAACAAATGTAACAGTGATACTTGGCTTAGTTCCTGGATCTACTGCTTCACCAGTTGAAATTTCATATAAACTAATCCATTTAGAGTCTGTAGTATATTTCCATTGTAAATAACCATTAAATACTCTAAATTCAGGTGTTTTCCCATCAACACCATCTTTACCATCAGCTCCGTCTTTTCCGTCCGCTCCATCTTTACCAGGAGTACCAGCTTGACCTGGTAAACCATTCATACCTGGTTTACCTTGTAACTGAGCTAGACTAACTAAATTATGCCATGTTAGTTCAGATTTATATTTCCAAACAATATAATTATCTTTAACTGATAATTCTATTTCATCACCTTGAATAGATTTTAACCACTCTTCATATGTACCAGTATACCCACTAGATACAGCTAAGTTATAAATAACTTCTTTTTGATCTACTTCAACTGTTGGTGTTTCAATTACTCCATCAGTCGGTTGTGTAGGTGTTTCTTTTCCACAAGATACCAAACAACCAACAAATAAAAATAAACTAAAGAAAATAACTAATAATTTTAAGAACTTTTTCATTTCACCATTCCTCCAATCCTTTTATTATTAATTACCATATTACATTCATCACCATTAAATTCAAAGATAAAACTTTGTAATAATGGCGTATTATGATTCTTACTAATGACTTCTAATTTATTATCATCATAAATAAAATGTGATGATACGATTGATTCTTCTTTAAATGGAGGCATCATACCGTGTTTAACTTTAATGCCTGTAGCAAAAAATCTACTCTTAATATAATAACCATTACCAGCTTCAATAACGAAATAATCTTTTCCCTTAAATGTTAAAGAGATTTTATCTTTTACTTGTTCAATTATTATATTATTGATTCCTAATACATTTGATTCTAAACATATTTCTTTTTTATCAAATGGTAATGGGTTAGATTTAGTTATTGAATAAACATCGTTAATGCATTGTTCAATGTTTTCGATTTTGGCTTCACCATATAAGTTATCAATTAATTCTCTAACTAAATCCATTTCCTTTTGCATATTATTTACATTAGCTTGTACCGCAACCACCATATTCTTTTCAGGTATTACCATACATAACTGTCCATATGCTCCATCAGCTCTAAAACCGTCTTGACTCATCCATAAATGTAGTCCATATCCACAGGTCCAGTCCGGTGTGCCATTATGACTATTATCAACTAAATTACTTGTAGCAAGCTCAACATATTCCTTATTTATTAATTGTTCACCCTTATACATACCTTTATGTAATAACAATGAACCCAAACTAATAAGCGCATCAATATTAACATGTTGACCTACACCACCTAAGCAGTTACCCATAATCTTTTCTAAATAATAATCTGTAATATCCATTTTCTTTAATAAAGGATCTAAATATTCATCTAAAGCTTTACCAGTTACTATATTTAATATAACAGCTAAAATTAATGATGCTCCTGTATTATATGCAAAGTACGTTCCTGGTTCATGTGGAAGAGGTAATGTTAAAAATGCTAGTATTGGATTAGGCCCAGCAATCTGTCCCATTGTACAAGATGAATGACCAGTAGTCATTGTAAGCAAATGATACACTTCCATCTTTTCTAATTTAGAATCAACATTAATATTTGGTGGTAACATACCTCTAAAGAAATCTAAGACCTTTGCATGTAAATTTAATCTACCTTCTTCTACAGCTTTACCAACAGCTAATGAAGTAAATGTTTTTGAAATTGAGAATAATTGTTTAACATCTGTTGTTTCATATGGATGAACAGCAAATTTAACTTGCAATTCATCATTATGCATAATCGCAATTTGTTGTAGATATCCTATTTCTTTAAATTTTTCAACAAAATCAAGTACTGATTTTTGATTAACATTCTTGTTAAAAAACATCAACATCACTTCCTACTTCTTAATAATTACAGGATCCTTACATAATGGTAACTTACCATCTTTTATAATTATTAATTCATCATTAAATAAATTAATATATTCTCCATCTGTGTGTTTAGATTCTATATATCCATCTATGTTTCCTAAATTAAACACACATTCCATTAATTCATTATTTAATTTATACGTTATATGGGCTACTTCTTTATTTTCTAAATGAATATCATATATACCATCTCTTAATATTAAATCCTTCTTTAATACTGAACACTTTTTAATTAAATCAACAATGCCAAACTTATTTAACGTTGACCAATCCACTAAATCTATCTCAAATAAACTAGGCATCTTTGGATCACAAGATTCACAACCAGCATAAATAAATGTTGTCCCCTTTAAGAAAAACATTAACGCATTTAAGTTTCTAAGTCTTACCTCATCAGTTATAAATTTAGCAGCTCTTTCACGGTCATGATTTTCTAATCCATGAGCCTTAACATAATCCTTAGGATAAACTTTTTCTTGATTAGCTAATGCCTTTAACCATTCATTTAAGCAAGAATGATTGACTAAATAATCATCATATTTAGTTATAATATCATAATCATAAAGCAAGTCAAAAGCTTGATATAATTCACAATCAGAATAAGCATCAAAACCTGAATCTCTAATAAATTTAATGAAATCAGCATGAACACTTTCTGCAAACATAATTATATCTGGATTAATCTTAACCAATTCTTTTTTAGCTTCTAACCAAAATTCTAGTGGTACCATAGATGCAACATCACAACGATATCCGTCTACTCCCATCTTTGCCCAATAACATAATGTATCTATTAATTCAATCCACAAGTCTTTATTAGTATAATCTAAATCAGTTACATCCCACCAATCTCCAACTTTACCTTTAAATTCACCTTGTGCATTTTTATACATCCATTCAGGATGAGTACTTAAGATAACTGAATCTCTAGATGTATGATTATATACTACATCAATAATTAATTTCATACCTCTTTTATGAGTTTCATTGATTAAATTTTTAAAATCACCTAATGTTCCTAAATCACCACATACTTTTCTATAATCTTGAATAGAATAAGGACAACCAACGCTACCTTTTTTATTCTTTTGTCCAATAGGATGAATAGGTAATAAATAAACAATATCAACACCCATATCTTTTATTCTATCTAAATCTTTAATTACACCATTAAAATCAGATGTTTTAGAGTGTTGTCTAGGAAACACTTGATAAATAATTTGATTTCTTAAATTTTTATTCATTATGCTTCTATCGCCTTTCCTGTATAAATGTATTCAATATCATTATATTCAACTACTGTACCACAAGTTGAATATAAACAAATATACATATAATCTCTATCTATGCTTGTTAAGTCAAAATCTAAATAAGTCTTAGTATATTCTTTACCTTTATAGATAACCTTAGTTGTTATAGATTGACCTAATCTAATTATTTCTAAATCAGCTTCATCACCTAAATTATAAAAACCATCAAATATATTATTAGCCATATTAAGCTCAGTTGTACATTCTCTAGCATGTAATATATTAGTTGATACATTTAATGTTAAGAATCCGGCTGAAACATAATTATTCATTGTAGATTCCCTTTCACTAGTTTGATTTAAATATATATCATCCCTAAGCATTAAACCAAAAGACATTTGTTTAGACGGTATATGCTTAATAACTTTAGCCTTAGCTTTAATAATAAAGTTATCACTACTCTTCACTTGTTTAAAACAACAAGCAAATCCATCTGCAGAAGCGTGAAACTTACCATATAAAACTTCTCCTATTTGACCTACAACAAACTTATTTCCTTCACTTCTAGCAACATATCCATTATCAGGATTTGTTGGATCAATTCCAACATCACCAAACGCAGTTCCATACCAACCATCAATATTAACCTTAAAATGTTCAGCTGGTTTATATTGATTTAAATCAGGTGCTTTGTATTCAATAACTTTATATAATGGGTTAATCACTAAATCATTAATTGTTGGTTCTATTATATTATCTAATAAAAATTCTTTTAATTGATTATTTGAATTCTTTATACTAGACGCCACCAACCAAGCTACATATTTCGCTCCATAAATGTTTAAATGAGCTTTATCTACAGATTTAAAGTTAGGTTCTACATTACCGTCAATTAACTTACCAGCTGTAATAGCGTGATGTAAACACGCTTCTTCTACCGTTAAGTCTTCAAACAATTCTTTAGTAGGAATAGTAAGATCAACTGTTGTAACACCAACTAAATCACCTAAATCTAATATAGCTTTTCTATAATCTCCATGAATCGTTTCATGGATGGTTACACCACTATAATCCTTGTCTAAAGATAATCTCACTATAGGTGTACAAAGTATTGGTGTAGCACCAACTGATTTAGCTAATTTAACATAATATTCATTTAAACTGTACATAAATGATGATTCATCTTCTAATGGTAAATTAGCACTAGTGAATTTGGCTACATCATCAGCTTTTTCGTTATTATGACCAAATCCTATAAGTAAGAAATCTCCTTGTTGAATAGATTCTTTTAATATCTTATAATTTTCTTCCAATAAAAAACTTTTAGAACTTCTACCTGATAAAGCTAAATTAATAATCTCAATATTAAAGAAATTATGTAATTGTGTACCATATCCATATCTAGGATAATAATATGAAACATCATTAAATTTAGACAATGTAGAATCACCTACAATATATAATTTACTCATCGTATTCACCATCCATCATCATTGATTCAATATCGAATCCACCATATTTTTCAACAATATCTAAAACCTTAAACCAATCACTAGGATATGCATCTAATCCTCTATAAATAATAACTTCATTTTCAAAAGTTAATGTTATAGTCCATGCATTATCACTATTAGGGTTTTCACAAGTATATTCATCTTTCCAATTCTTAAAATCTATATCATTTAACAATTTAATGATTTTAGATTGTTTAGGATTAGCTTTTTTATTATGACCATTAGATTGAACTTTAAAATCATCACCAAATGTGATTAATAATTTTCTTATCCCACAAAAAGGATTACCAAACCAAAATTCAAATCTTTTAATTCCATCCATCATATTATTACCTACTTTAAAACGTTCTTATTATATTAATTTTAACATAATTAATATAAAATTAATAGACCAAATTAAAAAGGGACTTACTTTCAGTCCCAGTAATTTTAATTGTTGGTTCTATATTTTTTTATTTTTCTATAGAATGTTGCACGAGAAGTTAAGTCTAATCTTTTCATTGCTTCTTTTTCTGTTAACTTATTATTTATAAAGTCTAAAGCAATGTCTTTTAGATACTCTTCTTCAATTTCAATAGGTTTTCTTCCTTTATATTTGCCCTCTAGCTTTGCATTTTCTATACCAACTAATCTTTTGTTTTTATTATTTTCTTCATATCTTTTTCTCATGTTTTCTAAAAGATATAACATGATTTTACGTTCTGTCATTTCTAAAAATCTATTTTCACTTTTGATGAATATTTTAGCGCCTGATTGTAATAATCTAAACATATCGGCTATAATCATAGAATTTTCACATTTTATATCAGATAGATTATCTAATTGTATTGTGTCTTCAACAGACAAATTTGTTTGATTAACATCTTCAACTCGTTCTATTTTTATAGGATTAGATTTTTTTCTAATAACTACAAAATTATCATCTCCACATCTTTTACTTGTTCTTAATAGCCATTCAAATCTATCATAATAATCCAACCCAACCTCAGCCATTAATTCTTTAACATCTTCTCTATTTTCACTTGGAGAACGCATTGATATGAATACAGGTGTCATATTTACTCTATAATATGCTTCTTTTTTAATTTCCATATTAATCCCTGGTATTCCAGAAAATAAATTGATTGGTAAACATTCTATCAAATCCCAATATGGTTTAAAAATATATTGAAAATTTTGATCATCAAATCTCTCAAATATTATTTCACCGATATTGTATTTATAATCTATTTTGTCATACACTTGTATAATTCCAACACTTCTATAATATGGCTTCCCATCTAATGGAGTTGTATATTCACTTGTTAACACAATGCACACCCCCTTTCTATTTAATTAATTTTTCATATGCAGGTTTTAAAATTCTTTCATATCTTTCTCTTAACATTGTTTTATAAAATTTTTTTCTTAAATCATTGATACATTCAATTTCATCAATTAATCTATCTATTTTATTAAAATCTATTCTAGGAAAAATCCTTTTTAAAGCATTATTACATTCGTCGTATTCTAAACTGTTTATAACATCATAATATGAACTCTTTCGCCCATCTAATTTAATATGTGATGTCGGAAATTGATATACTCTTTTTTCTATTTCTTCATTTGAATTTAGTACTTCATTAATTCTAGAATCTGTATTAATTCTAGGATACATACAAGAACCATTATCATAAACTGGAGCAATTCTATAAGTATCATTTTTCTTAATAAAACCCCAATTACCTCCATGGCGATCAAAATTTCCAGTTAATGCATCAATTATAAACATATCCCAAAATCTTTCAACAGTTTCAGGAACATTTGTAGATTTCTTGTTATCAATTAACATTTGCATAATATCTTTATATGTATACTGATACATTTCTTTATTTTCTTCTAATGAGCTTTCGCCCACATCATTAAAAGGAACCAATTTCTCCTCACCAATACAAAAATGTTTTAGAAGTACAACTTCTTCTCCTTTATATAAACCTAAAAATGTTTCTTGAACAGGAATGCCTAAAATTTCAAAAATGTGACTTCCCAAATATTCAGAAATATGATTATATATTTTTCCTATTTCAGAATTTTTTTGATATTTCATAATGTAATTTATACCATTTATATTTATTTGATTTTTTCTTTCGGCTCCACTATAAAAAACACCTTTATCTATCGGATAACAAGAATAATCTTTCACCATATCACACCCTTCAATTATATTATATCATTAACAAGTGTGTGTATCAATAGGGTGCTTATAATTTTGATACACAAAAATTAAAAAGGACCTTAGTTCTCGCTTAACAAAGTGTTTAATAACTTCTTGAATTTATAAAAGCATCCTTAATAGGATGCTAAGTTGTATTAGGTTATTCAAAAACGAATTGAGAAGCATAAGAAATATATTCTTCTTTTTGTTCAGGAGTCATATCTTCATATTCCCCATATTTTTCTTTTAATTCTTTACATTTTTTTGCTATTTCTATTTTTTTCTAAGATCGTTTTTCCATTTTATTTATTAATTTTCTATTATGTTCATTCATTGTAAATCACTCCTTAAATGTAGAATTTTATATTTGATGCTAGTTTCCGAACGTTTCTACATATTTTTTTAAACTTTCAATAGCTTCTAGAGTGGCTTTCTCAGTAAGAGTTACAATGCCATCATCATCTATGGTATACCATTCAGGATTCGTTTCCCAATACATAACAAAGTCATCTATCTTCTTCATCGATATCACCTTCATTTTCAATTACATTATACAATATATAATGTATATTAAATTGGACATGTAAGAAAATAATTAAAAATAGAACAAATAATTAAATTATATTTATCTGTTATTTTTTATATAAAAAAATAAAAGGGACTATTTCTAGTCCCAATGTTGTTTAATGGCGGAGCAGAAGGGATTCGAACCCTTGCACCAGTTACCCAGCCTACTTCCTTAGCAGGGAAGCCTCTTGAGCCTCTTGAGTACTACTCCAAATAACAACGCTCATTTATTATAAACTATAACTTGAGCGTTGTCAACTTTTTTTAGTTAATTGCTATAACTTTTGCTGTAATTTCTTCTAATACTTCTGGATTATTCTTTAAGTATTCTTTAGTATTTTCTCTACCTTGACCTATTTTAGTACCTTCGTATGAGAACCAAGCACCAGCTTTGTTGATAATTTCATATTTAACAGCCATATCAACTACTTCACCTAATCTAGAAATACCTTCACCATAAATGATTTCTACTTCAGCAGTTTTAAATGGTGGAGCCACTTTATTTTTAACAACTTTAATGTTTGTTTTATTACCTAAAATATTAGTACCATCTTTAATAGCTTCACCCTTACGGATATCTAATCTAACTGTTGAATAGAACTTTAACGCTCTACCACCAGTAGTAGTTTCTGGGTTACCAAACATAACTCCAACCTTTTCACGAATTTGGTTAATAAAGATTGCAACACAGTTAGTTTTATTAATAATACCAGCTAATTTACGCATTGCTTGAGACATAAGTCTTGCATGTAAACCAACATGAGAATCACCCATATCGCCATTTAATTCAGCTTCTGGAACTAATGCAGCAACACTATCCACAACTAAAATATCAACACTTCCTGATTTAATTAAAGCTTCAGCAATATCTAAAGCTTGTTCACCATTATCTGGTTGAGACAAAATTAAATTTTCAATATCTACACCTAAATTTTTAGCATATACAGGATCTAATGCATGTTCTGCATCAATAAAAGCTGCATATCCACCATTCTTTTGTGCATTTGCAATCGCATGTAATGCGAAAGTTGTTTTACCTGAAGATTCAGGTCCATAAATTTCAATAATTCTTCCTTTAGGATAACCACCTACACCTAAAGCTTTATCTAAGGCAATTGACCCACTTGATATTACTTCAATCTTCTTGTCAATTTCATCGCCTAAACGCATAATAGAACCTTTACCAAACTCTTTTTCAATTTTCTTTAGAGCTTCTTGTAAAGCTAATTCACGACTATCTGCCATAGTTTATTCCTCCTTATTAGATTGATTCAAAAATAACTTTTCTACTTTGCCAAAAATATTCAGCACCTGAAATTACTGTAAATAAACACGCAACATACATTAAGATTTGACCAGCGTATGCAATCACAATATGTGTTTGACTAAAGAATAATACACAAATTGCTACCATAGTAGTAAAAGTTTTAAATTTACCTAGCTTACCAGCTGGGATAACTACTCCTCTACTTGCAACTAACATACGAATTCCAGAAACCATAAATTCTCTAATAATCATAATAACAAATGCCCACATTGGCATAACTGAGCCTGTTACTAAATCTGTTCTTGCACTAACCATTAAAATAGCCATTGCTGAGAATACTAACATTTTATCAGCTAATGGGTCAGCAAATTTTCCAAATGTTGTAACTAAATTACGGCTTCTTGCAATATGTCCATCAAAGAAGTCAGTAATAGATGCAACCGCGAAAATCACAAATTCAATTAAATATAACCAGCTCATCCCTAATACTGGAACAAAATTATTACTGAACCATGGAATATAGAAAATAATAATCATCACTGGAATCAAAAATATTCTTATTAATGTTAATTTATTAGGTAATGTCATAATAATTCTTCGCTTATAAAAAAGCGTACAACCCACTTTCTTTATTTTATGTATAACTTTTTCATTATATTTATCCGCTTTATTATAACATAAATCTTTTTAATATTAAAATATTTCTTAATATTTTAGTTATATTTTATTTTTTTATCAAAAAAGCTTAGATTTTTAAAACCTAAGCCTTCTATTTTACTAAATTTTTATTGTTTTTATCAAAATCTAACCAACAAAATTACCAAATATTCCTTCTACAACACCCATTACTAAATCTACAACAAAGTATGCACCTTTATCTATAATCTTAGCTAAACCAATAAATATATTTCCAGTATTTTCTACATAATATGCATCTTCTACATCTGAAGATACTGGTTTAGATCCACCAACTATTGTTCCACCTAAAAATACAGCCACTAATAAAATTATACCTATAAAGAAAAATAATCCCTTTGATTTCATTTTATCACCGAGATTATATTACATTAATCTTTTGTCGATATATGTATTAAAATAGATTCTTATCTAATATTTTAATCTCTAAAATATTATCAAATGATATTTTTGTTTTAACTATATAAATACATTTATATACTTGATCATATTTAACAAACACACCTTCAGTTATTTCATATTTTGATTCTATATGATTATAATGCTTTACACTTACTACTATTCCTTTTTCAAGAGTTAAAAGAGTATTATTTAATTCTAATAATTGTTCCTCTGATAAAACCTTCTTTTCTTCTTTGGGTAATTCTTGTTCTTTAAGCATTTCTTTAAACCCCTTAAGGGCATCATATGGAGCGAATATCTTCGCTCTATCACTTATTTTCATCCTTGACATCAGCGTTATGCCCTCCAATCAATTTATTTCTTTTTAAAGTAGTTGCACCATCCTCTAAATTCATGGCTTTAATAACTGAACTTTTGCCATACTTTTTCTTTATATCACTAATCGTTTGTTGAAGTTTTCTTTCCTTATAAACTTCCTCAGGTTCTGTAAACAAATTAAAATATTCTAAATCCTCACTAACAACATTTCCAAAACTAATACCTACTCTTCTAATCAAAAAGTTTGGATTTGTAGTTTTATCAAATAATTCCAAGAAATAAGGAAGTATCTTAGAATATACATTAGTACATATATTCATCTTCATAGAACCGCCAGTAGGTTTTATTGTATCTTTTGAATAACCTATATAAAGTGAAATATGTGAAGTCACTAATCTTTCATCTATTAATTTAAAAGATAAAACTTCTACCATTTCTTTAACTATTAATCTAGCCTTTTTATATTCATAATCCTCAAATAATATTTGTGATTGAGATATAGAATGTGACTTAGTTTTGTAAGCTTTAATATCCTTTATTGTTACAGGTTCTATACCTTTAGCATGATCTATTAATATTTCAGCATTAACACCAAATTCCTTATATAAAATCTCTTCATTAGCATTAGCTACATCTCTCATTGTAAATAATCCTAATCTATTAAGTCTAGATTCTATTCCATGTGCTATTTGCCAAAAATCAGATAATGGTCTATGATCCCATAATTCTTCTTTAAATGTTTCTTCATCTAAAAATGCTATATTAGTTTTAGTTTTTTTAGCTTTAATATCTAACGCAACCTTACATAAAAATAGATTAGTACCTATACCTGCTGTAGCAGTTAAACCTAATTCATCATATATCTTATTAAGTAAAGCTCTTGCTATTTTTTCTGGTGTAGTATTATATAATTCTAAATAATTAGTTACATCTAAAAACATTTCATCTATAGAATACGGATGAATATCTTCTTTAGCTATATATCTTAGATAAATAGAATATATCTTAGTAGAAAATTCCATATACTTCTTCATTCTAGGCATAGCTGTTATATATTCTATTCCATCAGGAATCTCAAATAATCTACAACGATTACGTATTCCCATATTTTTAAGTGCAGGTGAAATGGCCAAGCATATAGCCCCTTTACCACGAGAAGGATCGGCAACAACTAAATTTGTCTTAAACGGATCAAGCCCCCTTAAAACACATTCTACTGAGGCAAAAAATGTCTTCAAATCTATACAAATGTAATACCTTTTTTTATCCACATTAGCACCTCCTTCAATAGTTATTATATTATATTAACAGAACAAAAAAATGGACATCACGTCCATTTTTATAAATTAATTTGTTTGTCTTGCAGATTGGGCAACATTTAAGAAATGATCCCCAATTCTTTCAAAGTTAATTAAAAGGTTTGAGTAAATTACAGAACCCTCAGCTTTACATGTTGAAGATTTTAATCTTTCAACCATGTTAGCCTTAAAGTCAACTGTTAACTTATCAGTTACATCTTCTAACTCAGATACTCTTTCATATGTTCCTTTTTCTAAAGAAATTTCATACATATTAGTTAGTACTTCTTTCATTTGAGCGATTTCGCTAAGAACTTCTGGATTAAGTACAATTTCTTTAGCTTTAAGTTCTTCAGCATATTCAACAATATTTAATGCATGGTCGCTTAATCTTTCAATATCATGACTCATATTTAAATATGCACTATACTTTTCACTATCTCCCATATTTGATTCATGAGAAATACTTTCAGTAATTTCCTTAGTAATACCTTCATTCAACTTATCGATTAGATCTTCTGTTTGTCTAATCTTAGCTGCATCACTAAAATCTGCTTTTTCAAGCATATTGAAACTCATAGAAATATTTTGATAAGCTAAATTATACATTCTATTAATTTCTAATCTAATGTTTTCCATATGAACAGCATTTCCACCGACTCTCATTGATGGTTCAGTTCCAGTTAAGTACATAAATATTGATTCTTGTTCAACCTTTTTATCTGGAATAATCTTTTCAGCTAACTTAACTAATAAACCACCAAATGGTAATAACATAACCGTAGTAGCTATATTGAAAATTGTATGTGAGTTAGCTATTTGAGCTGCAGGTTTATCAGCCATAGCTTTCATCCAATCAACAAATGGTGTAACAACAACGAATAATGTGAAAATAATAGTTCCTATAACGTTAAACATAGCATGAATTAAAGTTGCACGTTTTGCCGCTCTATTAGCACTTGCAGAAGATAATAAAGAAGTAATACATGTACCAATATTCATACCGAATAACACAAATATAGCACTTTCTAATCCTACAGCTCCACTAGTAGATAATGCTTGTAAAATACCAATAGCTGCAGATGATGATTGAATTAACGCAGTAAATACCGCACCTGCTAAAATACCAATAAGAGGGAAATCAAAATTAGATACAATATTAACAAATACTTCAGAATCTCTTAAACCACTCATGGCAGAACTCATTGTATCCATACCGATAAATAATATACCAAAACCAGCTAAAATTTTACCAATTTCAGTTAATGTTGGTCTATTTTTAATAAATAACATAATAAATACACCAATTACTGCAAATATAGGAGCAATAAATCCTACATCTAACGCAACTAATTGACCTGTAATAGTAGTACCAATATTAGCACCCATAATAACCCAAACAGCTTGAGTTAAAGTCATCATACCAGCATTAACAAACCCAACAACCATTACAGTTGTAGCTGATGATGACTGAATTACCATTGTAATACCAGCACCAACAATTAAACCTAAGAAACGGTTTGAAGTAAGCTTTTCTAAGATAGTTTTCATTTTACTACCACAAGCTTTTTCTAAACCTTCCCCCATCGAGTTCATCCCTAATAAGAAAAGGGCTAAACCACCTATCATAGCTAAAATTTCTGTAATTCCCATACTACACCTCGAATATAAAAAAACTTTTTATTCTCAATAATATACAAAATTAACTATAGTTTTATAAACTATACACATCAATTTTAACATAAGATTTTTTACTAATCAATAAATTTAATTCATTTGAATTAATGTTTCATTTATCGAAATTGCTAAAGCTAAAGATAAAACATCTATAGCTTCATCTATATTATTAGGTGTAACAAAATAATCATTTTCTACTTCTATATAACAATCTATATCAGATACAGTAGGTATCCCAATAGCTAAAACATCTACTCCTAAAAAATCTTTATTAAATGGAAGAGTTCTGTTTCCTATTCCAGCACCAGGAGATATTCCTGCAGTACAGACTTGAATACTATCACACATTCTTTCAATATGATTACAAGCTAAAGCATCAACTACTATAACTAAATCAAAATCAAATTCTTCGCATAATGACTTAACTATTTGTGCTGATTCCATACCTGTACAAGCTTTTACCCCTGGACAAATAGCACTTACTTCATAATTACATTTTTCTTCAAAATGACTATTAACCTCAATTCTATTAACCACCATTGGACCTAATGAATCCGGTGTAATATCATCATTACCCAATCCTACAATAAGTATTTTTCTAACATTTTTATAATTCTCATGAAATACTTCTTTTAATACTTCTTTAAGTAAAACTATAATGTTATTAAAATTATAATGATAGTCTAGTCTATCAATATTATAATATACTCCAACACCCTTATCTAATTTTTTAGATAACTCTTCATCAATAGTTAACTTTTTAAAATCCAATCCATTAATAATAACATTTTTATCATATTTAAAATCTAATTCTACTGCTTCTACAGCCATATCTGTACGCTTTGACATATTAATCACCGTTATTATTATAATTATTTATAATAAATATATACAAAATCTATAATTCTTTTTAAACTTTTTACTTGCAATAGACATTTATAAATGATATAATTACAAATGCATTAGTAAGGAATCTCGGAGGTGAAACTATGGCAAACATTAAACAACAAATCAAACGTGTTGGTACAAATGAAAAAGCAAGACAAGCAAATATGGCTTTCAAATCATCTTTAAAAACTGCAATGAAATCTGTGTTAGCTGCTGTTCAAGCTAAAGATTTAGAAAAAGCTACAGCTGCATTATCTGTTGCTTACAAGAAATTAGACAAAGCTCAATCTAAAGGAATCGTTCATAAAAACTATGTTGCTAGACATAAGTCTGAATTAGCTGCTGCAGTTAATACATTAAAGTAATATATATAAATGAACAAAACAAAATGGACTGGTAAACCAGTCCTTTTTTGTTCTTCTATTAATGTAAGAAATATAATTCCAAACCTAAATTTTGATCTATCTTACCAGATTTAATTTTAAATTCTAAATCATTTAATAAATTCAGATTTTCTTTAATTGAATTAATATGATAACTTTTCGCATTCTTTATCATATAGAATGCTCTACCTGGAGATATACCAAATAATTCAGCTAATGATCCTTGATTTAATCCACCTTTTAATAATACATTAACATTATACATTTCTTGAAATTTACTAATTAACATAGAAATAATAGCTGTAGCTTGTACACTTCTAAGCTTCAAATCTTGGTAACATTTCATAACATGCTTTTTATCATTACTTAATACTGCGTCTATTAATGAATAAATATTATCATCTAACGGTTGTGTAATAACAGATAAAACATCTTGATTGCTTATATGTTTTTCATCATATCTAAAACACTCTAATTGAGCTAACATAGTTTTAAGACTTGATAAGTTTGTAGAGTTATTAACCAATGTATTAATAACTTCATTATCATATTTAAAACCATTTTCCTTAAAGAAATTAATAGCGTATTCATCTAACTTAATGTTTTGTTGTTTAATTTCAAAGAATGCTGAAAATCTTCTTAGTTTTTGAAAATCTTGATTAGAATAATCAACCTTTTTAAATAATAATACTAATATATTACTACTATAAACATCATTCATAGCCTTTTGTAATTCAATAAAGGCTTTTTCATTTTTACCTAATAAGTTTTCTGCCTCTTTAACAACAACAAACTTAATATCTTCAAACAATGATACAGTTGTTAGTTCATCTACTAATGAATATACATTTTCTTCTGATAAATCATAAGTAATAATTTCAGATGTTATATTATATCCATTTTTTATATCTTCAATTTTATTAGATGTTGCTTCAAAATCATCAGAAACAATTATAAAATTAGATGCCACTATATCACCGCCTTAACAATATTATTATATCATATTATTAATGCTTTTAAAAACATAACCATCATTTTTTAATGTTTTTATTATTTTATCTAAATCATTTTCATTATCTTTACTTACTGTATGCATTAAAATTATCGCTCCATTATGAATTCTTCTTTTAACGTTATTATAACTGTAATCATTTCCATTAAATTTATGTTTATCCCAATCCACATAAGCTAGTGACCAGAATACACTCTTATATCCATTCTCATTTAATAACTTTAAACTTCTTTCATCAAAATCTCCTCTAGGAGGTCTAACATACTTACTTAGCTCTACTCCCATATCTTTTTTAAATTCAATTTCTAAATGCTTAATATCTTCTAAAATATCATTATTACTAGATTTACTAAAATCTTTATGAAAAAAAGTATGATTTCCTATTAAATGTCCATCATCAATCATTCTTCTAACTATATCTTTACTACTCTTTAAATAATGTCCAGTAATAAAAAATATAGCTTTAACATCATTTTCTTTTAAAGTATCTAACATACTTAATGTATAACCATTTTCATATCCACAATCGAATGTTAAATATATTTCTTTAGAATCTGAACCAATATAAACGCCACCATTATTTTCTATTAAATTTTTATAACTCCCTGCATTAGGTCTTTTATTTTCACCAATGTTACTAAGACCAAAACCTAACGCACTAACTTTAATATTTATTATTAACATTAATGATACTAATAATAAAATAAATATTTTTTTTATTTCAATCACTTCCCAATTATATTATTAATTTATTTTTGTTATTAATACATATACCAATTAAAAATCCAATACAAATAGAATATATATAAAAACAAAATACAAACACAAAAGACAATACTCCATATATGATTTTAAAATTTGAAAACATTCTAATATATGCAATAAATCCTATACTAAATATAATAGAATAAATTAAAGAAAATAAATATCCTTTATATATTTTCTTTATGTTAAATTCTTTTATAGCCACTATATTTATTATAAATAAAACAATACTAACTATAATAACCATCAATAATATAAATGCGATATCCATTCTTATACCTATACCTCTAACTAACTTAACCATAAATATTACTATTACATTTAAACCAATTAAAAATAGTGTAGTTAAAAATATAGAACCTATCCTTCTTGATATACCAACCTTACAAGGACGCTTAATTAATAGTTCAGTAATATTAACAAAATGATAATATAAAGAAGATGATGAATATATAGATGTAAGAATCAAGAAAAAAGAATATCTAATATTATTTTGATAATCTATAAAATAAGTTATTACTTCTTTTAACTTACTATCTTCTAAGCTATTAATTAAACCTGTTAAATATGAGTTATCAAAGTATTTACTTACTATTAAATATAAAAATAAAATAGAACCACCATTAAGTATTATATTAAAAGCTATAGCTGACGCTAGTGTTGGAACTTTATTATCTACTATCATCCTATAAAATCTCTTAATCATATGATCACCATATTTATTATGCAAACATCATATAAATTTAATGATAATTGTGTTAAAATAATTCTATTCAACCATTAGTTGATTAATATTCAACCAATGATTTAATAAATCAACTACTAGTCGCTTACAATCGACAATTATAAGGCGTAAAATATAAGTATAAAAATAAAGGGGGGAAATCAAATGAACGAAACATTTGGACAAAGATTTCAAATACTTAGAAAAAAATTAGGACTTAAACAAGAAGATATCGCAAACAAAGTAAACATTAGTACTCAAGCAGTAAGTAAGTGGGAAAATGATTTATCAGCACCTGATATATCATTATTACCTGAATTAGCAGATATCTTAAATGTAACATTAGATGAATTATTAGGCAGAAAAGTTCCAGAAACAAAAATCATACCAGAACATGAAAGAAAAGATATCAACAAAATGATACTTAAAATTAATGTAATAAGCTCTGATGGGGATAAAGTAAAAGTGAACTTACCATTATCTATTATTAAAGTATGTTTAGATTCTAATGTTGATTTACCATCTATCGGTGGAAAAAACACACTTAACACAATAGACTTCAACCAAATATTTGAACTTATTGAGGCTGGTGTTGTTGGTAAACTTGTTGAAGTAGAATCTAATGACGGAGACATAGTTAATATCTATGTAGAGTAATATGAGAGTTAAAATTAAACCAGCTGAAGGTAAAATCACTTTTAGATTATGGTTTCCTACATCGGCATTAAAATCAAAATTTGTCACTAAAATAATGGTTAAATATTGTAAAGGTGTTAATATAGATTTTTCTAAGTTAATGCCTCTATTATATAAATCACTAAAATCTCACATTAAACACAATGGTCATTTTGTGTTAATTGATGTAGTAAGTTCTGATGGTGACAAAGTCTATATAAAAGTATAACGAGGCAAAAATGCCTCGTTTTTTAATTATTCATTTTGTATATTTCTTCTTGAGCTAACCTAGCTTTACAAACAACATCTTTCTTATCTTTAGGGAAGCAATAGTATCTAGCGGTTGTATCACCAATACCAATTACATCGCCTATTTCATACCAGAAAAAGTCAGAGTTCAATGAATATAGACTAGTTGACTTTTGGTTATATTTAAGTTTATCTTCACATCCTATTAGTATAAAACCATTTGCTTTATCGTGTGTTAGGCGCCCTTCACCAACATGATATAAACATTTTGAATCAACTAACATATAAATATCTACATCAGTATCTAATAAGTATTTATTCTCTTCTAATTCTTGTTTAACACACTGTCTTTCCCACTTATACCAATCAGGAATATGAGTAAATTTTGATTCTCCTGTTAAACAATTCAAATAACCATATTCTGTTAATTCATATTCATGATTACATTCTTCACACTTTATAGTGGTTCCTTTACCAATCATTTTACCTTCTGTCATACAATGAGGACATTTATATAAAATTCTATTTAATCCATCCGCTCTAAATGGTTCTGATATCTTCACATTATTTTCTTGTTGCCATTTAAAGTTATCAAATGAAAAATATTTCATTATAATTTGATTTAATTCTTCAACAGATTTTTCAGCAATCTCTTCTTTAGATAATACATATGTAACATCCGCTGATACTTCCACTTTTCTTAGTTGTAATCCATTATATAAGGGATCATAAGCGTAAGCCCCTTTAGTTTCTACAACAACTAATGGTACCTTTAATAACTTTAAACATTTTCCTAAACTTTTTTCGGGCATAGTGGTTGCCGTACCATCAAAAGAATATCCAGCTTCTGGATACATTAAAACTGAACATTTAAGTTTATTAATAACATACATCATATCTCTAACCAACATTGTATCAGTTAAAAATTTTAATGTAGAAACACATCCTAAATACTTCATCAATGTTTTTTTACCTACAAAAGTGTCTTCTGTAGCTACGATATTAAATCTTCTTTTTTTGAAGATTTTAAAGGCAATCTTTAAATCTAAAAAACTAGAATGATTCATTAATATAAAGCACGGTTCTTTCTTTTTTAAACGTTCCATACCATAACAGTTATATTTAAATTTTACTTTTCTTAATTCAAAAAAAGAAAGTATAGAAACTAAGAACTTTAAGATTCTACTTTGACGAACAGGCTTCTCTCTTTTTTTGATTGGCGTTGATAAGACATCTTCAAACGCCATCTTTTTTGTTTTAATTTTCATAAGCAGTCACCATTTTCCCTAGTTTTATTCTAACATATAAATATTAACAATAAAAGAAAAATGGTAATCCTTGTCGGATTACCTACTTTCTTCTTCTAATATTTCGTGCATTAATTGGTGATCTTCTTTAGTGAATTCAAAATTTTCTAACAAATCTGGACGTCTTAA
>JBGVFV010000107.1:0-2845 GCA_045121295.1 Candidatus Pelethenecus sp. | reverse complement strand
ACTCCGATAGTGGTAAAGAGTTAAAACTTCAAAAGGATGCGTCCTCCACCGGGTTAAAATTAAAGAACGAATGTAGACAGGACTTGTGACGTATACTGGTGCGGAACTATAAACAGAGGAGCCAGTACTCAGAGCTTATAGGTAGGAACAAGGCAAAATATATGAAGATAGCCACTTGATAAAAGTCGGCAGTTGGTTTGTAGGTTATCCATGCTTAGATGCTAAAAAACGCTATATTAATGCCATAGAAGTTGATTGGTCGAAAGACTCGATACGAAGGAATGGACAGTCCTTGATATGACAGAAAACTATCACTGTTACCTACTCACAGTAGTGTACTACCAAAAAACTTCGGCTATGAGAAGTAAAACCATGGCACGTCTTTTACAAGGTTAGACGTGAAACAACCTTGTTTTATTTTGCTCAAAAATCATTATAGAGGAATAATGGTTTTTGCGGAGGATAAAATAAAAACGGAGGATAATAAAATGAATGAGTTTTTTAATGTGAAAAGGATGCAAGATGAAACAGATTTTGAGTTTTTGTTGAGAGTTTGTATGGCAAAGCATAATAAAGAAATTGATGCTGATTGGACTGAAATTGTAGAAGCGTTTAATTTGGGTTGTCATTGTGATACACTTAGAAAAAAATTCTGTGGACCATTTGCAGTACAACATGTTGTAAAGCATTATGAAGAAAAAATGTATCAATTAATGCAAGATAGCAAAACTGCACCAGAGAAAGAATTAGACAATAAAATTAAACAGTTACAAATGGAAAAACAGAAAGTCAAAGACCAACGTACTGAATTAAATCGTTTGATGCGTACTCAAGCACGTTGGGAACAATTAATGGAAATTATTGACGAAAAAGTTACATCTTATGAACCAGTTACATTAAATAAAACTATTAAAAATAATAAACAAAGTTGTGAGGCTTGTTTGTTATTAAGTGATTGGCACATTGGTTCAAGTTTTGATACATATATTGAAAAATTTAATATTGATATTGCTAAAGAAAGAATTAGTCGTTTAAAACAATGTACTATTGATTATTGTTTGTTGCACAATGTTGAAACATTATATATTGAAATTCTAGGTGATATGGTTTCAGGTATTATTCACATTGGAAACAGATTAGCACAAACTGAAAACATTGTTCAACAAAATATTATTGCTAGTGAATTATTAGCAGAATTAATTTACGAATTATCTAAAGTAGTACCTAATATTAAATTAATTTATTGTGTAGGTAACCATGGACGTGTAAATGCTGATGTTAAAGAAAGTATTTCAGAAGAAAATTTTGAATACTTTATTAAATACTATTTAGAAACAAAATTAAAAAATCTAGCAAACATCGAATGGTTAGAGAATGAAATTAATCATGAAATGTGTTTCTATACTTTACAAAACGGAAAAACTATTGCGTCATTACATGGACACAGAGAAAAACGTCAAAGCTATAAAGACGCAGTAAAAAATTTAAGTGATTACTCTGAAACATATAGAGTAGATGAAGTTCATATGGGTCATTTCCATAATCATCAAGTTATTAATAACGTTCTAATTAACGGTTCGTTAATGGGTTGTGACGAATACGCACAAAACTTTAAATACCATGCAAAACCTAGTCAAGTATTAAGAGTATATGATAATAATGGAAATACAGTTACATATGAAATTATTTTAAGATAATTTAATTTAAAAACATAGGACACAATTTTATATTGTGTCTTTTATTTTGAATTAAATTAAAATTTAGAGGAGGTTTATCTATGGCTAAAAAATTATCTGACATAGCACCAGTACAAGATAAACCAAAATATTTTATCTGTGCAAAATGTGGTCGTAAATTAAAAATTGACGAATTCTATTCTTGTGCAACTAAACCTATGGGTATTTTACCAGTATGTAAATCATGTTTATATGATACTGTTTTAGATGCAAATGGAGTTAATCGTCAAGGTATGATTACATTTTTAAAATATGTAGATATGCCATTTATACAAAATGAATATGAGGATAGCATAAACAAATATCCTAAATTTCCAAAAAAAGCTATCGCTGAGTATATTGCAATTAAAATGAAAAAATTAGAGTATTGTAATTTACATTTTAAAGATAGTATTTTTGAATCTTATGTAGATTTGGATTTACAGGATGAAGAAGAGGAAGTCTTTGATTTAAATGAAACTATTGATGGTGAAATGGATACACCAGAACAGGAAGTAAGACAAAGACAAACTAAAGCAAGAAGAATTAATGAACTTCGTGAAAAATGGGGTAACTTTGATTCTATTGATTATCTAGAACGTTGTGAAAAGTTATACACTGAAATTGTTCAGGGTGGATACATTATTTTATCAGCAATGCATGATTTATCAGTTCGTAACTATTGTAAGTTGCAAGTAGATTGGGATATTGCACAAGAAAATAAAGACTATGTGGCAATGAACCAATTAAAACAACCATTAAAGGATGCACGTACTGATGCTAAGTTAAACCCTAGTCAATTTAAGGCAACAGACTTCCAAAACAGTGGAGCAAATAGTTTTGGTGAAATTAATCGTATGGTTTGTAAACGTGATGGATTCTTACCATTACCAATGAAATATTTTAAACAACCAAACGACCAAATTGATTGGTTAATTGTAGAATTAATTAACTATGATAGACACGTTCTTGGACTAGAAGAAATTACTTACGAAGAAGCATATCAATACTATATAGATAGAGTTGAAAAATTTAACAAGGAGTATAATGCGGACATAGAAAATGGAGACCTAGGAGACCTAGAACCAACTACAAGAGGGAATAAAAAGCATTATACAATTATTTAGGGT
>JBGVFV010000106.1:0-3423 GCA_045121295.1 Candidatus Pelethenecus sp. | reverse complement strand
GTGAGAATCATTATCATTTAATGTATTTAGACATTTATCTAATTAGACAAATATCTAATTAATAATGAGAATCATTATCAGTTAATCAGTTGAGAATCGTTATCAGTTGAGTTTGATAGTGAGAATCATTATCGTTTAGTGTATTGATAATCGTTATCAGTTGGATAGTTGGGAATGAGAATCGTTATCAGTTGGATGATAGTTTGAATGTCAAATAGTTTGAATGTGGAATAGTTTAGGGAAAGGAATAGTTTTATTTTCAAAGTAAAATAATGTTCAAAAAATTTAAAAAAATGGTATATTTTTAGATGTACGTATATGTAAGGAACTATGTTACATAATATGAATTATGTCATATAGTGGGGCATACTTTCAGAACAAACAGACGTTCGATTTTTGTACGAGGTGCGCAACACTTCCATCTACACCGTACCATCCATGTACACTTATCCACAACCTATCCCCAAACCATACCCTAAAAACCTCCTAAAAACCCCCACATTTCCCCACATTTCGACCTCTCCTAACAACCTATCCTAGTGTGTCACTTAAACCCTTAGATAATTAGACAACTATCTAACTAACCATCTAACTAACCAATCTGAACATCCCCTAAAATCTCCGTTTTAAGCCTACTATTCCATATCCCCTAATTCTCTTACTTTTCCTCTTTTTACCCCTCTAAAATCGCCTTTAAATGCGTTTTATTTGTGTTTATTTTCGTTTATTTTATGATAATTCCCAATATCCCTGAAAATTCTTTTGGATACCACAAATTTCGGTGAATAATTAATGATGAAATTTGAAAAAGACGTGTTTTCCCTCACTTTAGGGGGCGGTTTGTTTCAGTTCAGACCCCCTATCATCTATTTTACCCCTCTAGGGGTTGAATTTTAAGTAAAAATCTAATAATATATAAGTGAAAGGAGTGATATATCATTGAATAGACAGTACTTACTAGACTACATCAATGAAAATGATAGTAAATTCTATCAAAATAGCTTTAATGTTATCCAAACACCATGTGGTTCAGGCAAAACTTACTTCTGTATGGATGTTATTTGTAACCCAAACACTAAATATACCCTAAATCATTGTCTATATGTCACTGATACAAGAGCTTTAGCCGAATCAGTACGTATGGATTATGAAAACCGTACAGGAATGAAAGCAAGTCAGTGGAATTGGAACTTAAATGTCATTACTTACCAGACTCTAGCCAATAAAATACGTGATAATCAAGGAGTAGAGTGGCTATCACAATATGATTACGTATTTTTAGATGAAATACACCAATTATTCATTTATTCTAAACAATATGACTCTACTAGAGATGAAAGTAATGCTAAATACTCATTAATCATTAAAAACTTAACTAAACTAGTAGAAGAAACAACTCTTGTATGTTTGAGTGCCACACCTAAACCTTTATATGACCATATAGCCAAACAAAACTTATCCTATATGATACATGAAGTTATACCACCTACTGATATACGTAAAATTAAATCATACATCACTCAGACAACTTTCAAAACAGATAACTTACAAGAAATAGCCTATAACTTAAAACTAGATGATGATACAAAAGTGTTTGTATTTGCTCAGACGATTAATGAATTGAAAAACTATGAAAGAATATTCAGAAGTCACAATTATACAACTCTAGCTTTATGGAATGATAAACGATACCAAGAAGATGAACACAAACACAAATTAACAGACTACCAACTTCAAGCTAGAGAGAAGTTACTTGAAACAGGAGAATTTGATGAACAAGTTCTTTTACTCAATGGAGCATATGAAAGTGGAATAAATATAGAACATATGTCAACTAGTGAAAAGAAAACAGTAATTGTCCTAGTGGCTCATACTGATTCAATTAAGATTGAACAAGCTAGAGGTCGTATTAGACATGATATTGATGTTCTATACCATACAGAATGGGCAGATAACTTATACGAACAAATGGGTGAAGAAAATAACATTGAACTATGTGAACGTTTAGAAGATTTGGTTGAAGAATGTGAATTAGAACCACACACTTTCATAGGAAAAGATGGATTACGTGAAATTGCAGATATATGTAACTTATTCACCGTAGTCAAACATAAACAAGTTCAATTAACAAAAATGGAAACGATTAACACTAGATTAAGACTTTTAGAATTACCATATGAAATTCAAATGCAACGCAGTAGTTATAGAGAAAATGGTAAAGTTAAAAGTTTTAGATATTACATTGTAATAAAAACAAGTTACTAACCCTCATGGGTTAGTGACATTGTTTATTGTTGAATTTTGTAGGTCAAAACTAGAATCCCTTATAGAAGTACTAAAGGGATGCAAAAAATGACCTACCATACAAAACACTAAAAGGAGAGATTTGAATGGAAACAAACCTAATTGTAAAAGAACATGAAGTAAATGACCAAAGTGTAACAATCATATTATTAACAAGTACAATTCATGCGTACATACTAGAAAATCAACAAAAAGAAATATATGAGTTATATATAACAGATGTTTCAGATAAAGAGAAACCAAAAATTATGAACAAATTCAAAACAAAAGAAGAGGCACTACAATTTGCAGATAGTTATTGGAGTAATAGAAAAGAAATTATTAATTATAAAAAACGTCACACTCTTAATGAACTAAAACCTGCTACACCAAAACAACAATTAATGGATGATAGTATTCAAACATATGCTGATGCTACATGGTTTCTTGCTCAAAGAAAATGTGAGTTCAAATTAAATATGAAAACAAAAAAACGAAAAAACACATTGAAAAAATTAATGGCAGAGGAATAATTTCCTCTTATCTACATATACTATTAATGTAAAGGAGTGATACAATGTTATCAAATCAAGTATTCATCACACAAGGTATTCAACACTTATTAGAATGTAACACAATAACACACGAGCAAATTGCAAGACTTCTACTCAGACATAACAATAAAGACTATGGTGATGTAGAACAGGACAGTATTGACATTAACAATGAAACTATTCAGAACAATTTAGGAACAGTACTCAGTAGTTACTGTATTAACAACATTAAAATTTGGATAATTACAACTATGAACAGTGGAGAAAACTATACAACAGTTTTACTTCCAAAAGAGTACTAGAGGGTTGAAAAACCCTCTCTTATATAATATAATATAAATGTAAGATAAATAAAGGAGAGTGTTAAATATGTTAAAAAAACTATTCGGTGTTGATAAAATGATTGAAAAAGAAAAACAACAGTTAAACGATAAAATTCAAGAATTAGAACAATTAAAAGAACAAGTTTTAAAAGATAAAGAAGAAATGATTTCAAGAAAAAATGAAATGGAAGCAATTATTGCAGAGGGAAAACGTATACATGAAGTTGCAATGCAAGAGAAAGAAGAAGTGGAAACTCAAGCAG
>JBGVFV010000105.1:0-2699 GCA_045121295.1 Candidatus Pelethenecus sp. | reverse complement strand
AATTGTCGCTTCTTGAATGTATTCATCTTTCGGACAATTAATCTCTAACAATCCCATTGGATCAACTTCATCAATAGCTTTTTTAATAATTTGAACTTTATCATTGAAAGTAAAATGACGATTATATACATATGCACAATTCATAGAGATAGGTCCAAATGAAATTAAAAAGTATTCTTCATCAGTATCTAATAAAGGATATCTTTCTTTTGAGCAAGTCGAAATTTTTAATCCATTTACTTCTTTTTCAAAACTTTGATTTGTTGCTCCAAAAATAACATAAGCACAATCAAAATATTCAATTCTTTTATCTTTTTCAAAATAAATAGACATTAACTCAAATGGTTTTAATGGATTAATACCTAGTGTTCTTAAATATTCGCATAGTTCTGGTTTTTCAGTTTCAATATGCTTTATGAAATATCTACAATCTCCACAATTGCAAGGAATATAATCGTTATAGTATTCAAACATTTTTGTACTATTTATCTTCATATACTAATCCTCATCTTCATATCTTTTACACTTTGAAACAACAAACTTCCAAAAAGCTTTTTTACAAATGATTTTATTAATTGGTTCATTACCTTGCTCATCCGAAAACATTGCATTAAACTCAAATTTCAAATTATCATTTATTACTTCAATAGTGGAATCTTCAAATATGTCATAATCATTAGGTAGATTGTAATTCAACTCAATTTCTTGTATATCATAAACTTTTAATAAAATATGACATCCCCAAGTAGTATTAAAATCTATAACTTGGTAATCTTCAAACTTTTCCACTTTTGAAATATGTGCATCATGAAAATCAACTGCAATATTCTTTAATTCTTCAATATTCTCTATCGATTCTATTTCATTCCATTCCTTAACAACAAGTTCATTATATTTTTCTTGCGCAATGTTAATACTTTGAGATGAAAATCTATGCCTATTAAATATATTCCGTCTATTAATTTCATTAATTATCCAATTAAACCCTATCCATTTGTTAGATTTTATCCATTCGTTAGATTCTTTTAAGATGTAAAACGCTCTTTTAGAATAATTGTTACTTGATTGCCACATTTTTTCCATTTTAATCAGGCAATTAAATGGGTCATAAAAAACAACTTTTGTTCTCCAACCTGCATATTTTACAGCTAACAAAACAGTATAATACGGTTCAACATTCTTTTTATTAACAAACACAAGCATATCTACACCTCCTCGTATATCTATAATTTTATCATATTTCAGATTATATTGCATTTATAAAAAAGGATGTATCCACCAATTAGGATAGACACACCCTCTGCAAGTTTGTGTTAATAAAAACTATTATTTATTTAAATTATTTCTATTTTCTTTACATAAGACATTAATCTTATCAATAAACTTTATTAATTTTTTCTCAACTTGTTCTACTTTTTTCCCTTTTTCACGATATAACCAACCGAAATAGCTTTCCACTACTGTTCCATCAGTCATATGAAAACAAATATTATAAACTTTCCCTTGGTTATAAACATAATCACAATGAGACATATATGTGTTGGGGTAAAAAAACTCATTAAAGAAACCATATACTTTATTTTTTCTTTCTTTTGGTAATTGTTTTAACGATGCATATCTAATGTTGCAAATACACAATTTTCTAATTAATAACTGATCAACAATTACTATATTTCTTTTATTAGTAATCTTTATTCCTTGTGTTCTAATAACAAAAAACGAATTAAGTAACAATAAAACAGATATTATCAAACACAAAATAAAAGCAACTACCTTTTCAAATGACACAATAGATAGAATTAGGAAGATAATAGCAAGTGTGAAATTAATAAGAAATAGCTTATTATTATAATCATATTTGAATTTATTCAACAGTATCATCCTCCTTAATTATTTATATTTTAATCAGCCCAAGAAAAATTCCAAAAATCATTCCATCCTTCGGCAAACCAGTCTTTGAATTCTTCAATTTCATCATCAAATACTTCCGTCAAAATTGTTGCTCCAATAGCTAGAGCCCAGCCGACATACGGAATACATCCTAAAGCATAAATGCCAACACTCATTCCCACATCAACCACAGAATCAGAAACCCAATTAGGATCTCCACTAACATAGTTTTCGCCTACGCTCCATAAAATATCTGCCACTAAAACTGCTCTACCAAAATGTTTACTAAAATTTTTAGCTCCTTTGCTAAGGTTTTGAGTTTTCACAATATTACTATGTCTAGCTCTAATATAACTTCTTGCGGACTGAATATGCCCTGCCTTTCTTGCCATTTTTTTTGCAACAGCCATTGATAATTCAGGCATGGATTTAAGTGACATTTTTAAGCCGAACGAATACAAGTCGGCAGAATATTCAATTATTGACGTTATTACATCTACTGGAACTGGTAAGTTCCCCATATCGTCAACGTACATAATCGGATTATTATAGCAGTAGCAATATAAATTCAATCCATTAATAGAACTTGGGTCTAAATACTCAATGCTATCAGGTGAAATCCAACGACAAAGTTCAGGTGAATAATATCTAGAGTTGCAATAGAACAACTGAGTTTCAACATCATAATAATATCCTCTATATCTAATAGGATTTATTACTGCTATATTATCAGTATTTAAATTAATTACTGTGTTTCCAAATGGATCATAACTATATCTAGCCACAATTGCACCAGTATTATCAACAAT
>JBGVFV010000104.1:0-7756 GCA_045121295.1 Candidatus Pelethenecus sp. | reverse complement strand
AGCAATTTCAAATTCAAATAATGGTGGTAATCAAACAATTGTATTAACAGATAATGTATCAATGCCAGGATTTGAAGTAAAAAAAGATATGACAATTGATTTATGTGGTAAAACAATGTCTTTAACAAATCCTGTAACACTGTCTGAAAATGTAAACCTTAAAATCTTAGATTCCAGAGGTGGAGGCTCAGTTACTGGAGAAGGTTTTGTTATTAGTCACGAAACTTCATTCATAGAATTAGAGGCTCCAGTTTCTAAAATAAATAAAACAGCATATAACAAAACAAAACTTATTGAAATATTAGAGAATTATTACGATACAAAAAATATTATTTATGCTAATGAAGATTATGATTTATTTGGTTATTATTCTGTATATGGATTAACGGCAACATCAAACAATGTAACAATTAATAATGGTATAGTTGAATCTAAAACATACAACACAAATTCTGTTGTTGTTATTAATGTTGATGGTGTTGATTATGAATTTAAGTATATAGGTAACAATTCAAGTATTGTATCAAGTATTTTAAATGATAGTTTAGAACATATGGCTTTATTTATGGATCCTATGAATGGTATTCAAGTCGCAAATGATTTATTCTTGCCTAATTCTATTAAAGAATATAATGCAACGATTAGTTGGTATAGTAGCGATAAAGATATTTTATCTAATGATGGAAAGGTGCAAGAAGAACAAGGAAATGTTTTATTAACCGCAACAATTAAAGTGTTTGATACTGTGGTTGTTCAAGATTATTATATTTATATTATTCAACCAGATAATTTATCAAAATTACAATATTTAATTGCAAGAGTTGAACAAGGCGTAACGGTAGACGAAGGTACTGATAGTGCCTACACACTATCATCTGAGTTAAGAGCGGTAGGAGAACAAAAATACTTACCGGTGTCAGGCGATGTGACAATTCCTTATCACTACACACTTTGGACTGAAGGGTTAGATTTAGGAATTATAGATATTGAATATTCTAAAGAAAGTATGTATCAATATATTGATTTAGAACAAGAAATAATTGAATCTAAACTAACAGAAGCTTCTGTTAGTTTAAATCAAATAACTTATTCAAAAGCTGCAAGAGTTGAAATAATTGCTACGTTTGATAACGGTGAAACGATAGCTTCTTTCATCACCATAACAATTACATTAGAAGAATCAGATTTAGCATATGAAGTATTTGAAGATGTTCAATTAGAATTAGATCAAGTAGATGTATTACAAAACATATTAAATACAAGAAGAGATGAAGGGGTTAAATATGAAAGAGGAGATTTCTATTTACCTGCTAGAATTGATGTTGTTGAATTAGAATATGTTTCATCAAATGAAGAATTTTATAAGGTTGAACCTATTTATAGTGTTGATGAAGATGGAAATCAAATAATTGAAAAATATGAAGTTAAATTTGTTGATCTTAAATATTTAAGTATTTCGGATAAACGAGTTTCGATTAATTGTAAGATTGTTGAACGTGAACCATATAAAGAAATTATTACTAAATATTTATATTTTACTGTTCCAGGAGCCATCACAACTGATAACTTTGAAAGTATGTATATTAAAGATGGTCAAGTTGAAACAACAAAAATATTTGACTTATCAAATTCTAATATTAAACGACTATTCTATTCAATTAAATTACAAACTCTTCAACAAACAGAATATCCTTATTTCGATTTAAAAACAGAAAATGGAATAGATAATTTAGTTGATGTTATAAATGTAACGGATATTTATTCATTAGGAGAATACATCCTTATTGATGATATTGATGATGTTACGAAATTAATGTTTGAATATGGTAGAACTGAAACAATATTAAATTATTATGATCTTGAAGTTTTATTAGAAATTTTTAAATGGGCTACACATATAAAAACTGATAGTAATCCTATTACAGCCGTCAAAGATACAGCAATTATAAAGGATCACGTAGATTCAAATTTAGAGTGGATTGAAAATGATGGTAATAGTGAAATATCAGACGGTGAAATGGCGGTTATCTTATCATATGGAGAAAAATATACAGGATTTAATGAGATATTTAATCAAGTAATAAATCCATTAGATATTTATTTAACAGATGATGAATTGAGTGAAATGCTTGAAGCGTTAGCTCAAGACAAAACTTACGTATCTATATTAAACTGGATTAAAAATCCTAGTGAAGATATTCCATTACATAAATGGTTATTTATGATAGATGAAAATAGTGAATATTATGATAGTTCACTTTTAGAAGAGGATATTGATGCTTTAGCGAATAATATAGCTACAGCTAAAAATATTCCTGTTGAATTCTTGGTAACAACGGTTAATGGTTATGATGGTGAGTTTGAAGTTACAAATGAAGAAGAAAGATTAATTGTTTATTATGTTCTTACAAAACATCCTACAAAATATAAAGCATTTATTAGTGCATGGCAAACACATATTACTAGAAATGGTAATTCTGGAGATCTAATTAGTGAATTTAAAACATATGAAACAAAATCATTTAACTTAAATAACGGTAAAACACCAAGAAACCCTGATGATTGTTATGATCCTATCTTTACAATGATTTACAACTGGGCGTTTTATGTTGGTGCTGAAAGTGAAGGTGTAGATGGTCAAAAGTTAAACATATCTTTAGGTAACGTTGATGCAAAACAAATTTTCACTGATGATGAGTTAAATTACGGAAGATCATGGTATAGATATGCGATTCTTTCTACAAACGAAGGGGAAGAAATATCTTCTGAAGAATGGAAAATAATAGCCAAGTATTTGAATTACTTAGGTATAAATTCTATTTCTGGATTTGATATATCACCAGTCGAGGGAGAAAACAATTTAATTTTAACTGGAATAGAAGATAAAACAAATGAAAATTGTAGCGCATTAAGAACTATATCATTAAGTGCCGGTTTATTATCTGGCTCTACGATATCTTTGAGTGATGATTTCTTAAGTTCAATCATTTCAGCAGTTAATGCTATTTATACTTCAACAGCTGCAACTAATTATAATAAACTTGTTGGTTGGGCTAAGAGTAAAGAAGTAGCTAAAACAACATGGCGAGATATATTAAATAATCAAACTATTTCTTTATCTCAAACAGAATTAGATAATATAAGAATTAAAGATTGTACTACTAATATTTCTACTGATGAAAATATAGTATTAGAATACTATTTAGATTCAGTCGTTTTAGCTAATGTTGATGAAAAATTAAGAGCATTATTAATATCTTCTTTATTACCTTTAAATATGACATATTCTTCTGCGAATATTTCATCAGGTTATAACTCAATATTATATGCAGTAAATGATACAGGTGAATTTGAAGGGGTTGTTAAGGCTATTAAAGACTTGGGAACGTCAGCTCCTTTAACAACAGATTATTTTGATAATTTATCAACTATATCAGCAAAGGAAATTCAAGAATTGGTAATGATTAAACCAGATAATCAAACTTATATTAAGGCAATTCAAAAAGCGTTTGATGCGTATACAATAACTGTAACACCAAATGGCGATACATATACTGTTTCTGTTATTCCTGTTACAACGGGTAAATACGATAGAACATTAGATCAAACAGATGAAGATTTTATTTCTGGAAAACTTAAAGAAAAATTAAGTAACAATGTTGACATTAAATATACTCATATAACTATCGATCAAATCACTAACAAAGAAGTAGATGTGTTTAGAGTGTTAACTTATTATAATAAACTAGTAGATATTTCATTTAGAGGCACAAGTGCTGTATATTTATTTGATTCAAATATTTCAGCTAACTCAACATTTAGTTTGGTTGCTAATAGTGCCACTAAACTAGAAAAATTAACAATGAATTATTGTGGTATTAGTGATATTTCTGCTGTAAGTAATATGCTTAATTTAAAACATTTAAATTTAAGAAGTAATTATCAAAAAGACAATTATAATGGATTAGAAAACATTAGTGAATTAATTCATTTAAACGATCTTAAGAATAGTAAGAGTAATGATGATTATACATATCCAAAGATTGAGTACCTTAATGTTTTTGATACTAATGTAACAATGCAACGAGGAGAAGTTGTTTTAGGTAAATTATATCAAGAAAATAAAAATGCATTACTTTACATTGATGTATATGGAGAAGAAAGAAGTTATCCATTTAATTTAAATGGTAGTGAAGCTGCCATTTACGCATTATCATTATTATATGAATTAGATTCAATGACTGGAGAATACATTATTCTTCCTAAAGAAGTATATAGAAATGTTATTACAAACGGAACAAATGTTACAACTTCTTATGCTGTTACTTGGAAAGTGGTTGTTGCAAATTCTTTAGTAAAAATGAGTTCTGTTTTTGAATATATTAGATTAGAGAAGATGTCTAATGAAACTGGCCAAGTAACAATATCTGCATCTATTACGGTTGATGGTGTAACAGAAACTAGATATTTTGTTATTGATTTAATTTAATTTTAAACAAGAAGGAGGTGAGTGCCATGAGAAAAAAGAAGTTTATAATTTTAGCTATTATGATATGTTTGTTTATATCTTTTAGTATTGTTACATATGCATATTTTATTAAGAAAATAGAAGGTGGAACTCATGGTATCTCATCTTCGCCAGATGATTCTCAAGTTGTTGAGGTTTCTGATTATAATGAGTTTATAAAAGAAGTAAGATTATATGATGCTTTAGATAGTGAATATAATTCTGATTCAGACATTTCAGAATCAACAAGAAGAAAGACAATTAAATTCGTTGATAACATAAGATTGAAATCAGATTTATTAATAGATGCTGACTGTAATCTTGATTTAAATAATTATGTATTAGATCTTGGTGGTTTTGATATTGTGTTTAGATATCGTTTTGATGGTTTATATTTTATTTATGGTGGAACTATAGATGATACATCTATTTTAGATGAAGAAGGAAATAGTATTCCTAATGCAACACCAGGTTCAATTATCATTGATTGTCCAAAACAAAATGTAAATTTTGATGAATCAATAATAAACGAAAATACCAATATTAAAATAACTTATGCAACAGATGAACAAATTGCTATATCAGCTATGAATATGATTCTTTCAAATATTCAAGATATAGGTATAAATGATTTTTATAATATTAAAAATACAGTTGACAGTGCTACACATCAGGGATGTAATTTTACACACGATAACGGAACAATGTGTGTTTATACATATACAGATTTAGATTTGATAAATAATTATTTTAATTATGAAGGGTTAGAAATAACTTATTCATCATCAAATAAAGAAGTTTTATCTGATAAAGGGAATGTATATATTCCTTCATCTAATCAAACATCAGATTTAACAATTACAGTTTCATATAATAATTGTGAGCCTATAGTTAAAGTTGTTAGCGTGCACATTCTTGTTAAAAATAATGATTATTTAAATGCTGGCAATATTATATTACAAAAATATTTAAGTAGATATTATGATGCTGATTTACAAGAATTACAGTTTGATACATCATTCTTATTACCTAAAAATAATAGTTATTTAGGAGTAACATATTCATACGAATTAAAAACTGCATCATCTGATAGTGGAATAACTAGTGATGAAGGTTTAGAATATTTTGATAATACAACATATGATGATTATTATTTGGTCTCATTATCTAGTGAAATTACTGGTATAGAAGTGACTTCATCGAAGGGTGGAACTACTATTACTACTGACACTATTCCTGTTAATGGTGAATCAACAACAATTATTGATGATAATCATTCATATGCAGTAAACATTGCAAGAATGTTATATAATAATCAAATTTTTATTCGAGAAGAATCTAATGAAACTGGATATACTCAATATGACGATATTTTAATTGATCCAAATGAACATGGATATACAAGAATTGAAAGTATTTCAAATCGTTTAATTAATAACAACGAAGGAACATATCAATTGTTAGATTTCCCAGAATCAAGTTCTAATTTTAATAAATATCAAATATTACAAGTTGACAAAGAAAATGAAACATTGCCTTATATAGGACAATCAGTATTCTTAGAAATAACATTTAATTTTAAAGCATATTATGATGGTGATGTTATTGTGGTTCAAGTACCAATAATTTATGAACCACCTAAAGATTCAGGCCAAAGTTTCCCAGCATTTGATCCATATTATGTTTACTTTGATAAGGAGTTTTCAAAAGCGAACAGTAATTATAGTTATGAATCATTTACTATGCCATTATCATATGATGGTAATAAGGTTAATCCAATTTATACATTTGTTGTTTTTGGTAAAACAGAAAATGGATTTGAAAAACTTAATGATGGTGAATTATTTACACAAAGCATTACAAATGGTTCGTATTTAGATTTTACACAAAACACATTAATGAACGTAACTATTAATCCTTATTATATAGATAGCGATACAAAAGAATATTATTTTGCGTATGTTCCTACATATTTAAATAGTACAGGTAATGGAGTATATTATTACGATCCTATTCAAAAGACAACAGTTCAAAGTGTTAGCGATGTAACTATTAATATAGAAAATTATCCATATTTAAGTGTATTAACTGTTCCAGGTATTGTTAGATATCAGTCAACAAACAGCGTTAAAACAGAAGCATTCGCTGATAAAGAATTCTATATTATGGCTTATAATTTATTAAGCTATGACACGTACGAAGAAGGAAAATTCTTGTTAAAATCAAATTTAGAAAATCATGTTGAAAGTATAGATTTTTCAACAATGTCAAATTTTAAACTTAATGGAACAGATACTGACGGACAAATTGATAGCTTAAAAGGTATTAATTTAATGAAAGGTATTAATGTACTTAATTTTGAAGGCAAGGCATTAGATACTAATGGAACTCAATTTGCTACAGAATTAGGTTATATTTCAGAAATCACAAATTTAAAGATATTAAATCTTGCAAGTACAAATATTTACGATTGTACAATGAACGACTTTGCCATGCCAAATGACGACAATAATAATTTCTTAGACAGTTTATCGAAGTTAACAAACTTAGAAGAATTATATTTACAAAAAAATAAGATAGTATATTTTACTGCCTTAGCAAATTTTGCGGCATTAAAGAAAGTTGATATTTCAAATAACTCATTTGAAGCAACGACGACTATAACTTTCCTTAAGACACCTATGACAAATTTAGCTAATTCGTTATATGGTACTTTTGGTGCAAATAACATTTCACCAATTACCACACTTGAAACTAAAGACGTTGAAGTTATAAAAGGTACTGGTTCTGAAAATACATTACAACAAGAATTTATAGATATAGTAAATGCCTTATCTTCTTTACAATATCAAGATAGATTAGACGGAAATGTTTCTATGGCAGATATTCTAGCACTATATCCATCAGGAACATCTACAAACCTTTGTTTAATTTATGATATTCCACAAAGTTTCGCTTTAACTAATAATGATGATATTGCATTTAAATTTGTTAGTATAGTTCTTACTGAAAATGATAATGGATTTACTATGCAAATTAACTACGATTGGGAACAAGTTGGTTTATTTGGTGAAGATGGATCAATATCATTTACATATGAATATAGGATTGCGAGGTACTAGTTATGAAGAAGAATTTTAGTTTAATTAGTAGCATGGCAACAATCTTAATATTATTTATGACTTTAATTATTTCTGTTAGTTACGCTTGGTATACTAACAATAAAGAAGTAGATGCAAGTAGTGGTAT
>JBGVFV010000103.1:0-2258 GCA_045121295.1 Candidatus Pelethenecus sp. | reverse complement strand
GAAGATTTATATATAAAAGAAATGTCAAATAAAAAGAATAGAAAAGAAATGACATATAAGGAAAAACAAGCCTCTAAAAACATAACAGAGGCTAGTATGAGAAAATTCAGGATGATGTTAACAAATAGAGCTATAAAACATAAAGTAAACATAGTAATAGCTAATCAATATTATCCATCAACTAAAAAATGTAGTAATTGTGGTAATTTAAAAGAAATGAAAGTAGATAAAAGAACATATAAATGTGAACATTGTGGATTAATAATAGATAGAGATTTAAATGCAGCAATTAATTTAGCTAATTATGTTAATGGAAAATAAAAAAGAAAGGAAAAAAATAAAAACATAAAATACGTATACGTTTGTACGGAATTGACGCCTTAGGAGAGTACATACCACTTGATTTGATCATGGCTCGATGAATAAGGAATAAAACAAAAATTCTATAGTTTTATAGAGTTTTATAGGTTTTTAAAAACGGATGAAATCGTCTGGTGTATATATTAGATACGGAAGAAATAAAAGTCAGGCATCAAAAGAAGAAATAACAAGAATGATTATGGAATCTAACCAAGTGTTTTATGAAGAAATGGAATCTGATATACAAGATTTAACATTTAACATCTTAAAATTAAAATTTGAGGAAAAGAATATAAGATTTAAAGATTTCAAGATGGTCACATCTGGATTCATAAGAAATAACAAATATACTAATTTAGCTTTTATTTTTAGTGACCAATATGATGTAGAAACTAAAGTGGGTGTTTATCAAGGTTTAAATAGAGCGATATTTAAATCTAAAAAAGAATTTGGCGGTTCAATAATCAAACAAATAGATAAAGTATTAGAGTATTATGATATATGTAATGAAACAAGAGTTGTTATAGATGGTTCACCAATGAGAAAAGATTATGTTTCTTATTATGATAAAGCTGCTAGAGAGGCTATTTTAAATTGTTATTGTCATAGAGATTATGCTAGAAGATCAAATATTAAAATAGAGTTCTTTGATGATAGATGTGAATTTATATCACCTGGTGGTTTTTGTGGCGGACTTACATTAGAACAAGCTATCAATGGTGTTCAAAGTTTTAGAAATAAATACTTGGTTCAACTTTTACATAGATTAGGTTATATAGAAAATTATTCATCAGGTTTAAATAGAATATTTGATGAATATAAGAAAGTTAAAAAGAAGCCAATAATCGAAACATCATTAATAATGTTTAAAGTGACATTACTTAATTTAAATTATAACTTTGATAAAATAATTAGTGTCGGATTAAATGACCCAATAAATGACCCAATAAATGACCCAATAAATAGCAGCTTAACATTCTTAGAAAAAACAATATATAATTTACTTAAAAATGACCCGAGTATTACTATTAATGTTTTGGTTGATAAAACATCAAAATCCGAAAAAACAGTAAAAAGAACATTATCAACATTAAAAATTAAAAACAAAATAAAACGTATAGGTTCTAATAAAACAGGTCATTGGGAAATAATAGAATAATATCTTAAAAATTGTTTTAAAAACATTAATAAAGTGTTAAAATAATAAAGTAGATTAAAGTTAATTGAAGGAGGTAATAAACATGGTAGTAAAAAGAGATTATTTAAAGGAAATAAAAGATAGTATTCTTAACCAAGATCCTTCAATTCAAAAAGAATTACTAGAAGATTATCATGAAAGTGATATTGCCGATGTAGTTGAATTATTAGAAACAGATGAACGTTTAAAATTATATGAAATCTTAGGTGATGAAAGAACTGCCTTAGTATTCTATTATTTAGAAAACGTTGATGATTTCGTATCAGAACTAGAATATGATGAAGTAGCTGATATCATAGAACAAATGGACGCTGATGATGCTATTGATATTTTGGAAGAATTAGATGAAGAAGACCAAGAAGAAATCATCAAATTACTAGATGAAGAAATCATTGAAGAAATCAATATGATTCAATCATATGATGAAGAAGAAATCGGTTCTAAGATGACTACTAATTACATTAGAATTCCATATGCTTCTAATGTTAAACAAGCTATGAAGTATTTAGTAGAAGAAGCTGCCGAAAATGATAATGTATCTACATTATTTGTTGTTAAGGAAGATGATACATTTTATGGTATTATCGAACTTAGAGATTTAATTATAGCTAGAGCTAATACAGAATTAGAAGATATAATTAAAACATCATATCCAGTAGTTTATGCTAAGACAACTGTAGATGATTGTATTAATGAATTA
>JBGVFV010000102.1:0-4699 GCA_045121295.1 Candidatus Pelethenecus sp. | reverse complement strand
TTGTAGTCCAACAATATTTTACCATAAAGACAGCTCTGGGTTCGATTCCCCGAGCGTTTTTTTACTTTTTAAGGAAAAAAGGACTGTAAAAGTCCTAAATTTGATTTTTATCAAAACATAGGTTTTTTTACAGCCCCTTTTATTATTTATTATTAAATATATTCTAATTTCATAAGATTATATTTTAAGTATGAATTATCATAATATATAATCTGTCTAATTTTTAATTATTCTTTAAATAAATATTCTCCTATTGAAGTTACACTATCAGGAATAGGTAAGTCCTTAGACACTTTAGTATTATAAAAACACAACTTACCTATCGATTCTAAACCTTGATTTAAGACTAATACTTCTAAAGCCTTACAATCTTGAAATACTGATTCACCTAATGTTCTAACTGAACTAGGTAATGTGACATTATTTAAATTAACACATCCATAAAAAGCACCATCATCTATAATAACAAGTTTATCATTAAATTCTATTTCTTTTATTTTTGAACTATAGAAAGCACCGTTACCAATTTTAATTAAATAATTAGGTAAAACAATCTTATTAGCTGTAACTTTTTCATAAGCTGATTTATTTATTTCAACAACATTCTTACCATTAATTTGTTCTGGAATTATTAATGTATCTACTTCACTATCATTATAACTTTTTAAAATTTTAATATTATTTTCATCACCTGTTATTGTTGAATATAATAATTTTAATTCATCATCATAAAAAACATCTTTACAATAAGGTGTACCTCTACCAAAATATTTACAATCATTTTCAAAAAGAATCGGACAATCCAACCAAAAATAATCTAAAGAACTATAAAATGAACCTGCACCTTCAAATTTAATAGCTCTAATACTTTCTTTTATATCTTGAAAATTTATATCAGTTTGAACAACTTTAATACCATTTATTTCACTAGGGAATGTATAAATTCCATTACCATCTTCATCTAAAATTATATCATTAATAACTATACCTGCCCCATAAAGATTTATAGAACCAAAGACTTTACCTACACCTTGAATGAAATATTTAAACTGGCCATTAGGAGTAACATTATTATAGCTTTCAACTTCATAACGAATATTGGCTTTAAAATTTCCTAGATCTTTATCCCATAAATCACTAAAACCAAACTTATTTTCAAATTCATTTTTTAAAACTAAAACATACTCAGCATCGCAAAAAGTCTCACTACCAACATATGTTAATGTAGATGCATCCTGTATAATTATTTGACGTATTCCACCTCTAAATACCCTATGACCTATATATTTTATGTTTAAAGGCATAATTACTGTATCATATTTTGGACAACCTATAAATGCTCTATCTCCTATTAATTCAATAGAATCTGGTAAATCTAATTCACTCAGATTTTCACAGCCTTCAAAAGCTTCTTTTCCAATTTCCAATAAAGTATCAGGAAACTTTATACTTTTTATATTAACACAATCATTAAAACCAAAATCAGAAATAGTAGTAACTGGTTTTCCGTTATAAGTATTAGGTATTACTATATGTTCTACATTTGTAGCTTCTCCTACTGAAACACTACAATATTTTTCGGTTTCTGTAATTTCTAAACCTAAAGTATATTCTTCTTTCTTTGTCTTTTCATTAAAACAGCCAACTAATAATACTAATAACATAAATATAATCGTTGTAAATACATATTTTTTCATAAATTGTCCTCCATTATATAAAGGTATTATTACAAATTATATCATAAAAATAAAAAAATCTCGACAAATTAGTCGAGATTATTAGTATTAATCATTAAATATTTTATTATATTCCTTATCTATAAAGTCAAATGTTTTAATAAAGCATTTATAAAATCCTTTACTATTTTTTGTAATATAATTTGAATTAATAGAATCATCCTTTTCTATTTCTTTAAACTTATATTCACCATTAACTTTCCATCCTTCTAAAAAGCCAATTTTAATAGCGTTTGTAGGACAAAAAAACGAACATCTCATGCACATATCACAATGGTGATGGAACTTAATTTTATCATTTTTAATATAAATATTATTATGTGGACATGTATTAACACATTTATTACAGTTCACACATTTATTCATATCTACCTTATAAAAAAATGAATTTACATTACCACCTATTTTTTGAATACCTACAAAAAAGGCTGCAATGTTATATATTACATTACTTTTAATTTTAAAGATTATTTCATTATCTAAATTATATAACATAATAGCCATTAACTTTTTGTTATACTCTAATATTTGTTTAACAAATTCTTTTTCAAATGGGAAATGAATATTATAAGGCATAACGAAATGGTATTCACCAACAAATTTTACCTTTTGTCTATTCATTATTCTAATTAATATTCTACTTGAAGCATTATTCATAGCTAGTGTTTCACCACTATTTTTATAAATAAAATACTTTTGATTTTTATTAAATTTTAACTTTCTTACGTACTTATTAAAAGGTAGTGGAGAATTAAAACCATAAATAGGATAAGAAAAACCTATCATATCATAATTTGATGTATCAACCACTTCAGTTGAAGCATTTATTTCAACAGTATCAACTATATCACCTTTTTTCTCTAATTCATTTTTTAATTGATTAGATAAATGTCGAGTATTATAAGTACCAGTATAATAAATTAATAATACCTTCATATTAGATAATTCCTTCATATTGTAAAAATTTAATATGATCTTCTACTGTTTCTTTTAATGGTCTAGGTTTATATCCAAATTCATTAATAACTTTATCTAATGGAAAATCAGTATCAGCTTTTAAAGACGCCAAAGATGATAATGTATATAAAGGTCTTTTTCTTGTTAATTTAGCACCTATCCATAAAAATGGTAACCCTACATAAGCAATCCACATAGGTAATGTAGGTGGAATTTTTCTATTCGTCATATCACCAACATATTTTAATACTTCATTAATTTTATCTGGTTTGTTAGCGAATAAATAGCTCTCTCCTACTTTAGCACTTTCTATAACATTAGGTAAAACATCAGCTACATCTCTAATATCAAAATCGTTATATCCACCATTTATAGAAGCAGGTAATTTTTTATTGATAAAATCAATCATTACTTGTGTCATATGTGTATTAGAATAATCTCCAGGACCTAATACACCAGCTAAAAGGATTAATGATGCAGGTAATTTTTTATTTTTAACAGCATCTAAAACTACTACATCGGCAGTAGATTTAGCTCTATTATATCCTTTTCTTGTTAAAGAAGGATTTGGTATATAATTACTTAAATCTGAATTTAGTTTTAAATTATGAGGAATAGCCTCAGTAGATGAAATATGAAAAAATTTATGAATGTCATGATTTAACGATACTTCTATCATATTTTTTGTACCACCTACGGTAACATCATATAATTCCTTCATATTACCTTCTCCTATACTTACATAAGCTACAGTATGGAAAATGACAAAAGGTCCATTGCCAATAAATAATTTTTCTAAATCCTCTTTATTTCTAATATCACCATAAATTATTGTTGGAGTTTTTTCTTTAAACACTCTATTAACTTTTTCTTTATTTCTAGCTAATCCGATAACATTACAACCTTCATCAAGTAATTTTTTTGTTATAACATTACCTACATAACCAGTACATCCAGTTACTATATAAGTTAAATCTTTTCTCATATTTTACTCCTAAAATTTCAATCAAATGTACCATTAGCAGAATCTTTAACCATCTTTTGAAATGCTGGTCTATCATCGGATTTACCACTCATGGCTCTATCAATATATGTATCAACAATTGTGTATCCATTCTTTCAGCAAATTCAGTGTTTATTCTTAATTGACCTTCAATTGATTGTTCACTTTGAGATGATGAGTATCTTGCGTAGATAACAGCATTCTTACGACCTATATTTTCTTTTTTAGGTTTCTTACTTATTCTTGCCAATACATATCACCTCTTTATTTTCCAAATACAATTTTCGCAAATGTTTTACCCTCATCGTTTATATTAATAATACAATCAGTTCCTTCCAACTCAATATTAGAATTTCTTAATAAATATACATTAAATATATTCTGAACCTCTTGTTTCTGATATAAATTATTCAAGACACCTTGTCCCGCATGTCTATCATACATTAAATCTAATAGTCCCCAATTAGATAATCTTATTAAAGCTTTAGAAACGCTAAACATATCTATCCCTTGAATATCATCTTCAATAATCCATTCAGGAAGAGCACTAACATAATATTGATCAGTTCCTTTAATAGTAATATTGACTTTTCCCGATTTAACATATCCAATGTACTTATTAGTTAAATAATAGAATACTCTTGCATCTATTTCATTCATTTCAGAAATAATTTTCACATACTTAGGATGAACAGATGATTGTTTACATTTGTCCATACTTGCGCTTAACAGATTAGCAAATAATTCTTGCATATATTCTTCATCAATATTATATTTTAATCCTTCTAATGTTGGGCCTAAAATATTAACTGGACATTCTACTCTATTTTGGTCAGGAATATTATTATATTTTTCTTGTACTTTTCTTTCAAACTGAATTGCTTTTTGTTCAAAAGTCATATTCAAACATTTCAGCGGATATAGGACTACATTGTTAAAAAAACCTGTGAAAGTTCCTAATATACCACCAACTTCTTTTGATGCTGGTTCAGCAATATTTTTT
>JBGVFV010000101.1:0-4054 GCA_045121295.1 Candidatus Pelethenecus sp. | reverse complement strand
CATAATTATTGGAAACCGCCCATATACTTCAATGAGGGATTTTCATGATAGACTACACTTAACTAAACAAATGATAACTCTTAAAGATGGTAAGACTCAAAATAAGGCTCTTATTTCAAAAGAACAAATGTTTAATTTAATTAAAGCTGGATGTTTTGACAACTTAGAACCTAATAAAACACGTTTAGACCTATTAGAAGAGTACATACATTTAGAGTACCCTGATAAAAAGAATTTAACTACTGCCAACATTGATAGTCTACTAAATAGAGGACTAATACCTGATGAATATAGTGATAGTTTAAGATATTATCATTTTAGAAACTATTTGCGTGAGGGTGTTAAAGTCAATGATGGTGAGTTAATTCAACAACTAGAGGATAGTATGTATAAACCTACTAAGTCTAAAAAGTGGTACTTATTAGATGGTGTGGATGAAGTCGATACGCAAGAGATTGTTGAAGTATTTTTTGAAATGTTCCCACAACTTCAAGAGGGTAAACATTGGTACTACAATGAAGATGAAAATTACTTCATGAACGCAATTTGGGTTGAGAGTGGAGCAACAAGTAAAGGCTCATTTGAAGCACTGTATAAGGCAAATACAAGCGATTTGACACGTTTTATGCGTTCAGACGAGTTATTGGAAGCCTACAACTTTTCGTTGTTTACAGAGCTAAAGAATGAGTATATACCAGGTTCTATTTCTTCATGGGAAATGGAAACTTGTTGTTATTATTACCACGAACATGAACTTGCACACTTAGATAGAAAGTATTATAATATAAGTAACTTCTTTGAAATGTCAGAAGAACCTGAGATTGTCGATTATTGGGAGAAAACTGATAAACAAACTGGTGAAGTTATTAAGATTCCTAAATTTAAGATTCATCAAATTTGTGGAGTCGTACTTGATAGAAACACTAATAAACATATTGTAACGTTATTAACTGAGTTTGGAGTTGTAGAGTGTAAATATCAAAAAGGACAATTTACATTCTATGATAAACGATTGTCAATGATTGATGAAGAAACAGGTAGTAAAAAGATAGTAGAAAATAGTTGGTTCAAACGAGGTAACTTATTATTTATAAGAGGAATTAGAAATGGTGACCAATTTAAAGTAAAAACATATAAAAATACTGTTTATAGTCATTCTACTGCTATGATTGAAAAAGTATATGAAGATGGTGTTTGTTTAACAAGGGATGAAAGAACACAAATTGAATAAAACAGGGGTTGAAAATAATCCCTGTTTCTAATATAATATAAATGTAAGGAACACAAGACAAAACAAAGAGAGGATAATGTGTATGGAAAACAATACAAGAGTGCAAATGCCGAACCCTTTTTTAGAACCTCAATTAAATGATATTGTTAGTGTTATTGAAACTAGAAATATTAATTTTGCTAAAGCATTTGGCAGAGATTATTGTTTAGAGATTATTGATTTACTTAAAAAACTAGAGTCGTATGATAGATTAATGAAAACACGAAAAGAAGATTTGTATGTTCGTATTACAATTTGTTCTGAGGGTGGAAGTATTTTAGCACTATTTGCTTTACTTGAACAAATTGAACATATGAAAGAAATTGGTTATACAGTACATACTCATAGTAATTTTGCAGCAAGTTGTGGATTTATTCTTCATTGTAGTGGAAACTATAAAACTTGTAGTGAGTTTGCAACATTGTTAAACCACCAAGGTTCAAGTATGGCAATGGGAACTGTAATGGAAATGAGAACTTCATTACAATTCACTGAAATGTTAGAAGATAAAATTAATGATTATTTACGTAAAAATACACGTATGACAGAAGATGAAATTTTACGACCAAAACGAACTAACCTTGATATTTGGTATAACGCAGAACAAGCTATGGAAATTGGTGTTGTTGATGCCATTGTTAATTTATAGAGAGTAATAAAAATTACTCTCTAGGGTTGAAAAACAAAACGATTTATAATATAATATAAATGTAAACAACAAGAAATAACTTAAAAATAAAAATAACTTAACTTAAAGGAGAATGGTAATTATGTTAAACGCAAACTCTAAAATGGTTGAATTTGATGGTGTAGTAGTTGTTATTCGTGGTCAAGAAGTTGACTTAGGTGAATTAACTTATAATGAATTTTCAGAATTAATGAATAGCTTAACTGATGATGAAATTCAAGAAGTGCTAGACCAAATTGTTGAAGAAGTTGGCGAAGAAGGCTTCATGAAATTTATTGTGAACTTACAAACTTTAGTTGAAGAAGAACTTGCAGAAGAAGAAGGTGCTAGTGTGAAAGAAGAACGACAATCACAACGAGAAGAACGACCAAAAGCTCCACAAGGAAAACAACAACCAGTAATTTTAGAGCCAGTACGTTTCATTGATATGAATGGATTATTTGGATATGACCCTGAATTAGTAACACAAGGAATTGACGAAGTAAGTATTCAAGTTGGTAAATACATGGCGTTCGTAAATGCCGGTTTAACTAACGAACAAGCATACGAGCTTATTACGATTGAAGCTAAACGTGCGCATGAATTAGCCATGGCAAATAAACAATTAGAGTTAGAACAAATTAAAGCTGACAACCAATTACGTGGTGCTAGCGTAAAACAAATCCTAAACCGATAGGGTTTAGGATTTACTACTAACTAAAAGGAGTGATACCAATGAATTACGTATTCGTTTTGGTGTTAAAGGAAAAAGTGTTAGACGCAGAACAGATTATTTTAACTGCGGTTGATTCAAGTGATTTATTGCCAATGTATGAATATGCTGAAACTTATGCCTCAGATAATGTTGATTTATTGTGTAAGACGTATCACAATGGAGAGTTAATGGAAATTAGTATTTATGACAAAGACATAGCAGATTTTGAAAAAATAGTTGAATTTGAGTAGATGAAAGTCTACTCTTTTTTATTTTCTAAGGTTGAAAAATCTTATCTTTCATAATATAATATATCTGAAAGGAGTGATTGTGTGTATACATTGAGAGTGAGATTTGTTCGGAGATTCTATCCTAAACGTAAACCTCAACCTGATGATTGGCAAGTTGTAAGAGTTGAAGTTGAGGAACAACTAGACAGAGAACCTCGATTACCTCAAGAGATTACTCTTGTAGGAGAAATGTTATGTATGGATGAAAGTGCGACATACGAAGTTGTAACAGAGAAAACAATGCACGAAAAATATGGAGAAAACTATGAAGTAAAGTCTATGAGAGAAGTTAGAGAGTTTAAAACAAATAGACAGAAGAAAGAGTTTCTTTCTATATTTTTAAATGATAGTCAAATTCAAATGTTGTATGACCTTACTGATAATCCTATTGATTTGTTAGAGAATAAAGATATAATTACTTTAACAAAAGCAAAAGGAATAGGAGAGAAAACTGCTCAGAAGATGATTGACAGATACTATGAGTGTAAAGATTATGGAATTGTCTATCAGAAGATGATAACTAATTATGGATTGACAATGACTATGATTAATAAAATTATTAGACACTTTAAAGATTCACCCGATTTGGCACTTGCTAAACTAGAGTCAAATCCTTATGATATGACAGAAGTAGAGGGAATAGGATTTTTAAAGGCAGATGAAATAGCATTGAACTCAGGTATTGATAAGTTAGATAGTCGAAGAGTACGTGCTTATATCCTTTACTATTTAGAGGAAATAGGAAACAGTAATGGACATAGTTATGCCTACTATGATGAAATAGTTGATAATGTTGAAGAATATTTAGGACAAGGAATACATCAAGATTTAGTTGATGAAACAATTCAAGACCTTATAGACGAAAAGAAGTTGTATTTTAGAGATACAGAAGATAGTCTAATTATTGCCTTACGAAAAGTATTTGAAACTGAGAAGTCGATTAATCATCATTTACAAAGACTAATTAAAGGCACTAACAACATTGATTTGGATGAAGATGAAGTTGATAACTTATTGATTCCACAAGAGAATAAACAAGGATGGAGTTTTACAGAACGTCAAAAACAAGGTATCAAAGAGATTATCAAACACAATGTGGTAATCATAAGAGG
>JBGVFV010000100.1:0-115368 GCA_045121295.1 Candidatus Pelethenecus sp. | reverse complement strand
TAATCAATAATTATTTATAATATCTTTAAAATAAAATAAGTCAATTAACAATATTACGTTATAAAAAAATAAAATAAAAGGCTGTAAAAACTTACTATGATACATGAAAATCAAAGTTAAGTTTTTTTACAGCCTCTTTTTCCGTTTATATAAGAAAAATAACCGAATATTTTAATTATATTTAAATATTTATTTAATATAATATAATTAAATCAGGAGGCGATAATATGGCCATTAAGATAGAAAATTTACGTAAAGAATATAAAGATGTAGTTGCTGTAAATGATTTAAATTTAGACATTAAAGAAGGCGAACTTTTTGGCTTATTAGGTGTTAATGGAGCCGGTAAAACAACTTTAATAAAAATGTTATCTACATTGACTCAACCTACAAGTGGGGATGCATATATATTAGGGCATTCAATTATTAGCGAAAAAGATAAAGTAAAAGAAATTATAGATGTATCTATGCAAGAAACAGCAATTGCTAGAAAACTAACCGTTGAAGAAAACATTGAGTTTTATGGTAAATTAAATGGATTAAGTGTAGATGAAATTAATTTAACTAAAGAATATTTATATAAAATATTTGGTTTAGATTCAGTTAAAAAAAAGATAGCTTCAAAGCTATCTGGTGGTTGGCAAAGAAAGTTATCTATTGCTTTAGCTTTAGTAACAAAACCTAAAGTATTATTTTTAGATGAACCTACATTAGGTTTAGATGTTATAGCACGTCGAGAATTATGGAAAACAATAAAAAGTCTTAAAGGTAATATGACTATAATACTAACTACTCATTATATGGAAGAAGCTGAAGAACTATCTGATAGAATAGGTATTATGAAAGAAGGGAATGTATTATTTATAGGTTCTAAAGAAGAATTATATAAACAATCTAAAAAGAATAATGTAGAAGAAGCCTTTATAAGTATTGTTACTGGAGGTGATTTTAATGAGTAAATCAATATCAAGAATATTTACTTTAACAAAAAGAAACCTTAAAGAAATATTAAGAGATCCTATATCTTTAGTTTTTACAATGGGTTTACCTTTAATAATGGAAATATTGTTTTATTTTATATTTCATAAATTAACATCTCAATTTGAGATGAAATATTTAGCTCCAGGTATAGTTGTATTTAGTCAATCTTTCTTAACTTTATTTATAGGGTTATTAATATCATTAGATAGATCTAGTTCATTTTTAACTAGGTTATATGTAAGTAAAGCTAAATCCCATGAATTTATTATTTCATATGCTTTAGCTGTTATACCAATAGTTTTAGTTCAATCTATTTTATTCTTTTTAATAGGAGGTATAATAGATCCAGCTATATTTAAAATAGAAATGATTTATGGAATATTATTATCTATTATTACATCATTATTATTTTTAGGATTAGGTATATTGTTTGGTTCTTTATGTAATGAAAAAAGTATAGGTGGTGTTTCATCTATTGTTATTAGTATGCATTCAGTATTATCTGGTATGTGGTTTCCAACTGAAGGATTAGATAGTGGTTTTATTAAGGTTATGAACATATTACCTTTTAAGAATACGACTATTTTAGTTCAAAATACTTTAAATGGAATTAATAATATATTTAATGATTTTTTAAAACCTTTAATAATAATACTTACTTATACTATTTTAATATTTTTATTAGCTATAGTAGTATTTAAAAAGAAAATGAAAACAAAATAAAATTAACCCTGACTTTTGAACCCTGATTTTCCAGGGTTCTATTTATTTGACTTTTATTTATCTTTAAGATAAAATAAATTAAAGTAATAGGATGGTGATTATTATGTTTTTATTCGATAAGATTGATATGTATGTTTATATTGGATTAGGAGCTTTATTAATATTATTAATTTTAATAGTATTATTAAGAGCGGCTTTCTTTAAAGATAAGACTAATTATAAAGTTAACAAGCCAGTTGAGTTTGAGAAAGATGATGTAGTAGGTAAGTTAGGTGAAATGCTTAAGTATAAGACTATTACATATGAAGATAAAAGTAAGATTGATTATCCTGTATTTCAAGCTTACATTGATAAAGTTAAGGGATTATATCCTTTAGTATTTAGTAAATGTGAATTTACTCAAACTAAAGAATATGCAATTAAGTTAAAACTTAAAGGTAAATCAAGTGAAAAACCTACGGTATTAATGGCTCATTATGATGTTGTTCCTGTAACTGAAGGATGGGATCATGATCCATTTTTAGGTGAAGTAGTAGATGGTTATTTATATGGTAGAGGTGCTATTGATACAAAATGTACAATGGCTTGTGCTTTAAGTGCTTTAGAAGTAGCTCTTAAGGGTGATTATGTACCTGAAAATGATTTATATTTATGTTTTGGGGCTAATGAAGAAATCTATGGTGATTCGCAAGTGAAGATTGTTGAAGAACTTAAAAAAGAAGGAGTTAAACCTCATTTAGTTTTTGATGAGGGTGGTGGTATTATTGATAAAGCGTTCCCTGGTGTTGATAAACCTTCCGCGATGGTTGGGGTAGTAGAAAAGGGTATGGTTAATGTTAAGTTATCAATTGATACTAATGGTGGACATTCATCTACCCCTAAACGTAATGGTCCTATTATTCGTATGAGTAAAGCTTTATGTAGATTAGAAAAGAATCATATGAAAGCTAATTTAACTAAAACTAATAAAGAGTTATTAAATGTAATGGGACGTAATTCTACATTTGCTTATAAGATAATATTTGCAAATATGTGGTTATTTAAGGGTTTAGTTAAAAAGTTATTCCCTATTTTAAGTGCTGATACTAACGCATTATTAACATCTACATTTGCATTTACTGTAATTAATGGTGGTAATCAAACAAATGTTATACCTAATCATGTTGAAGCTAATTTAAATGTAAGAGTTGCAAGTTTTAATACTCCAGAAGAAGTAATAGAACATGTTAAGAAGGTTATTAAAGATAAAGATATCGTTGTAACTGGTAGTGATATTAATAAGATGTATCCAGAATGTGATTATAATCATCCTGGTTACAATATTATTAAAGAAACAATCATTGAAACATATAATGATACTATAGTTTCACCATTTACTATGTTAGGTGGTACTGATGCACGTCATTATAATGAAATTAGTGATTGTGTAATTAGATTTTCTCCAATTAGACTTTCTAATGAAGACCGTAAAGGTATTCATGGTTTAAATGAAAAAATTAAAGTTGAAGCTTTATTAGATTGTTTAGAATTCTATCAAAGATTATTAACTAAAATTTAATTTTAATGGACATTCTTGAGAAAAAGAATGTCCTTTTATAATATTATAAAAGATAAATTTTTATGATTTTTGTTGCAAAATGTAGAAAATGTAAGTATTATAGCATAATTTGCAATATTATTTACAAATTCTATATTGTATAATGACAATGTGGTAGCGTTTACAAAAAACGCTTTTTACGATTTCATTTTTAGAGTAGGGAGGAAAATATAAAATGAGTAGACGTAAAAAAGATGTTGCACAAACATCTAAAGGTTCTCCTAGACCATTTAGTATTCGCGATAGTATTGCGTATGCTGCAGGGGATTTAGGATGTAACATGAGTTTTGCCTTAAAAGGCACAATGGCTATTTTCTGGACTCAAGTAATGGGTTTATCAGCTTGGTATTCTTTATTATTAATTGTTGTTCAAGTTTGGGATGCAATTAACGATCCATTAATTGGTTCAATTATTGATGCTGATAAGCGCCAATATAAGAGAAATAAATTCTTACAATATATTTTAGTTGGTTCTATCGGTTTAATTGTTGGTGGAGCATGTTGTTTCTTACCATTTGCTGGTGCGCCAATATGGGCTAAGATTATTATCTTTATTGCTGGTTATGTAGTATGGGATGCATTCTATACAATTGCTAACGTTCCTTATGGTTCATTATTATCAGTTATTTCTAATAAAGCTGAAGATAGAGCTTCATTATCAGCATGGCGTTCAATTGGTTCAATGGTTGGTAATATGGTTCCTATGGTTATTTTACCTTTCATTATTTATGACAAGAATGATAACTTAAAAGGTAATGCAGTATTTGTTGCAGCATTAATTATGGGTGCATTAGGATTTATTTGTTTCCAATTCATGATTCGTAATACTGAAATCAGAGTTGAAGAAGAAATTAAATGTAATGAAGATCAACCTAAATTTAATGTATTTAAAGCTTTAAAGAACTTTGTTAAGAACCGTCCAGCAGTTGGTGCTACAATTGCTGCAATGGGTATGTTTATTGGTATGCAAGGTGCTGCTACAGCTGTTACAGTAGTATTCCAATCTTATTATAAGAATGCTCAAATTTCTGGTTTAATTTCTATGTTTGCGATGATTCCAATCTTAGTATTTACACCGTTAGCTCGTAAGATGGTTGTTAAATATGGTAAGAAAGAATTATCAATTGTCGGTGCTATCTGTTCAATTATTGGTGCAGCTGGTTTATTCATTGTTATTCCAAATTCAAAAGGCTTAGATTTAGTTTTATATATCGTATGTCAACTTGTATATAGCTTAGGTTTAGGTATTTATTCAACAGTATCTTGGGCTATGATGGGTGATGCAATTGATTATAATGAATGGAAAACAGGAAATAGAGAAGAAGGTGTTGTATACTCTTTACACTCATTCTTTAGAAAACTTGCTCAAGGCTTAGGACCTGCTGCTGCTTTATTAATTATGGCTCCATTAGGTTATGTTAATAATGCTTATGTAGTTGATGGAAAAGATGTTGGTCAATATATTACTGAAGAATTAGCTGATGGTACTATTATTGTTACTGATCAATTAAATCCATTATTTAATCCTGATTTAGTAGATAAAATTAATCCATCATTCTTTGATCCAAGCACAGCTTTAAATATGCGTATTTTAGTTGCAGCATTATATTTAGTAGCTGCAGTAATGCAATTCGTTGGTTTAGCTTTAGTTTATAACTTAGATAAGAAGACTCTAGCAGTAATGAATGAAGAATTAGAAGCTAGAAGAAATGCTAAGGAAGCAGTTGAATCTGAAGAAGTTGTTGAACCTGAAATGGTTTAATTAATCAAAATTTAAAATAATAATATATCTCTTTTATCAAGGGTAATATCTTATATGATATTACTCTTTTCTTTTAAATATTTCATATATTAATTATAAGTATATTGAAATAATATAAAAATATGTTATAATACATGTGAACAGAAGTAAAAACGAAAAGGGAAGGCCGGTTACCTTCCCTTTTCTAGTTGTTGGAAACAATGAACAGAAGTATAGTAATTTTTTTAAAAAAATTACTATAGAAAACCAAAAATGGTTTTAGTGCTTTTTACTTACCAAGTAAATTAATAACACCAAAATAATTAAATATTCCATTTTTGGCACCTAGTCTTACATGTTCATTGGATCCACACAAACATGTAGAAATTTGTTCATTTTTTCCTCCTACTAACCCAAATATATTGGGCGAAATAATTCTATTATATTTTAAAAAAATTGACAAATTTCCAAAATGGAAATTCAGGTTAAAAAAACTTCAAATTTTATCAAAAAAGTATAAAAAATATAGGATTTTACCTATTTTTAGAATATAGATTTACAATTTTATTATGTGTATAGGAAAAAAGTTAAAAAATTGATTAATTTTGCACAATTTTTAAAAAGTATTATTTTTAGATTAAAATTAACATTTCTATAATAAATAATTAAAAATTATTTACTTTTAATTAAATTTGTAGTATTATTTTAATGTATTTAAATTCTAAGATATTAGACGGAATTAATAAGTGGTTTTAGAGAACTATTGGTTGGTGAAAAATAGTAAAAGCTATTAATTCGGATCACTAATGGAGAAGGTATATGAAAAGTATACCCGTGTTGGCTTTGCGTTAAAAAGAAATGAGTGCTTGAAATATTTTTATATATTTCTTGAACAAGGGTGGTAACACGTATCAAGCGTCCTTTGATTTTTAGGGATGCTTTTTTTAATTTATATAGGAGGAATTAGAAATGGAATTAAAAGATACCTTATTTATGGGTAAAACAGATTTTGAAATGCGTGGTAACTTAAATAATAAAGAACCTAAAATCCAAGAAAATTGGGATAAGATGGATCTTTATAATAAAGTTATTAAGAAAAATGAAGGAAAGAGAGAATATACATTACATGATGGGCCACCATATGCTAATGGAGATATTCATTTAGGTCATGCTTTAAATAAGATTTTAAAAGACTTTGTTGTAAGATATAAAAACATGAATGGTTTTAAATCAGTATTTATTCCAGGTTGGGATACTCATGGTTTACCAATTGAAAATGCATTACAAAAAGCTGGTGTTAATCGTAAAGAAAAAACTACAGCTGAGTTTAGAGATTTATGTGAAGAATATGCATATAAACAAGTTGAAAGACAAAAAGTGGGTTTCAAACGTTTAGGTGTAATAGCTGATTTTGAAAAACCATATATCACTTTACAACATGATTTTGAAAAAGATCAAATTTTAGTGTTTGCTAAAATGGCTGAAAAAGGATTAATCTATAAAGGTTTAAAACCAGTTTACTGGTCTCCATCAAGTGAATCTGCATTAGCTGAAGCTGAAATTGAATATCATGATAAAGAAGATTCATCAATCTATTTCAGTTTACCAATTGTTGAAAATGCTGAATTTGAAGGTGTATCATTCATGGTATGGACTACTACACCTTGGACTTTACCTGCAAACTTAGCTGTTTGTGCTGGTCCTGAAATTGAGTATGTATTAGCAAAAACAGATAAGGGTTCATTTATCTTTGGTGCTGAATTAAAGGATAGATTAACTGAATTATTAGAATTAGGTAATGTTGAAGTTGTTAAAACATTTAAGGGTACTGATTTAGAAGGTTTAAAATATAAACATCCTTTATATGATAGAGTAAGTCCATGTATTTTAGGTGACTATGTTACTACATCAGATGGTTCTGGTTTAGTTCATATCGCTCCTGGTCATGGTGAAGATGACTTTATGGTTGGTAAATCTTATGGTTTAGATATTTTATGTCCAGTTGATAGTAAAGGTTTCATGACTAAAGAAGCTGGTAAATATGAAGGTTTATTCTATGCTGATTGTAATCAAGAAGTTATTAAAGATATGGATGCATGTGGTTGCTTATTAAAAGAAATCAAGATTAACCATAGCTACCCACATGACTGGAGAACACGTAAACCAGTTATCTTTAGAGCAACTCCACAATGGTTTGCATCTATTGATCCAATTAAAGAAGATATACTAAATGCAATCAATGACGTAACTTGGAATCCTAAATGGGGTGATGTACGTATCTCTAATATGATTAAAGATCGTCATGATTGGTGTATCAGCCGTCAAAGAGCTTGGGGTGTACCTATTCCAATTTTCTATGCTGAAAATGGTGATGCTATTTTAGATCAAGATGTTTTAAAACATATTGCTGATTTATTCGGTGAACATGGTTCTAACATTTGGTTTAAATTAACTGAAAAAGAATTATTACCTGAAGGTTTCACTCATCCAGGAAGTCCAAATGGTATCTTCAAGAAAGAAACTGATATCATGGATGTTTGGTTTGATAGTGGTTCTTCATATAAGACTTTAGAAAGAAGAGGAGTAAGCTATCCTGCTGACCTTTACTTAGAAGGTTCTGACCAATATCGTGGTTGGTTTAACTCATCAATTATTACAGGTGTTGCAACAACTGGTGTTGCACCATATAAGACTGTTGTATCTCATGGTTTCACATTAGATGGTCAAGGACGTAAAATGTCTAAGTCTTTAGGTAATACTGTTGATCCAATCAAGACATGTAATGAATTTGGTGCTGATATTTTAAGATTATGGGTTGCATCTATTGAATATCGTGCAGATATGCCACTTTCTAAAGATATCTTAAAACAAGTTTCTGAATCATATCGTAAGATTAGAAATACTGTAAGATTCTTAATGAGTAATACTTCTGACTTTACACCTGATAAAGCTTTAAAATATGAAGATTTATTACCAGTTGATAAATACATGTATATTAAATTACAAAAATTTATTAAAGATATCAAAAATCATTATGATAATTTTGACTTTGGTGAAGTATATCGTACTACAAATGCATATATTGCAAACACATTATCTGCATTCTATTTAGATTTCACAAAAGATATTTTATATATCGAACATCCAACTAGTCAAAAGAGATTATCTTGTCAAACAGTATTCTATGAAATTTTAGTAGCTTTATTAAAATTATTATCTCCAATTATTCCTCATACTTGTAGTGAAGCATATAATTTATTAAGTTCTAAAGAAGCAGAAGATATCTATTTAACTGATATGCCAAATGCGTTAGAATTAAATGATGAATTAGAAGCGTCATTTGATAAGTTTATGAAGTATAGAGATGAAATTTTAAAAGCTTTAGAAATCGCTAGAAGTGAAAAAGTAATTGGTAAGAGCTTTAATGCTAAGTTAACTATTACTTTAGATAGTGAAGCTAAAGAAGTATTTGAATCATTAAATTCTAATATTGCTCAAATTTTAATTGTTTCTCAATTAGAATTAGTAGACGGAAATGAATTTAATGTGAAGGTAGAAAAAGCAGAAGGTTCTAATTGTGAAAGATGCTGGATTATCACTAAATCTGTTAATGAAAATGGATTATGTGATAAATGTCAAGGTATCGTTGATTTATTAGTTAAGTAATAATTATGTGTCCTAGTTTAATTGCTAGGACCATAGTTGTTTTATTGATTTTTAAAATTTTGACATTTTTATATAAAAATGTTAAAATAAATAATACGTATAGGCGGTGATTAAGATGTTATTTAGATTCTATTATTTAAAAGAAAATACTAGAGTTTTTGATAGAACTGATTTATTAACATTTTTTCAAGCAAATCCTAATGTTGTAATCGAGAAAAAGAATGAAGATAGAGTATTTATTTATCATCATCCAACATTAAATTTCGAAGCTAGCTTTATATTATCAGCAAAGAGTGCTATACCACATTTAGAGAGATTAAATCCTAAATATTTTGATGTTAATTTTAGAGTTGAATTTGATATTAAACTTCCTACTTATTGTGTAGAAATAATATTAGATATAGCTGAAGAAATTGCTAAGATGTTTAAATTCTTTGTTTACAATGAATCATATGAAGATGTTGTACCATTTAGAAAAAATACTCTTATTAAAACATTTGATATGTGGAAGAATGCTTACAAAAATAAGAATGAAGAAGAAATTGCGAAATTTAGTAGAATAGATCAAGGTAGTTTAGCTGAAATTTATAATTATGTATTAAGACAATCTAAATTAGAAGTTTTACTTGATAAAACTAAAATCCAAATTTCTGATTATTTCTTTATGCGTACAGATAAATCTAGAACCGCATTCGTATGTATTAGTTGGGATGGTTATTCACCATTCTTAATTCCACCTGGTGTTGATATTTTATATTTCAATGAACCAAAGAATAAGAAGTATATTGCAATGACTGAATTGCAAGCTAAAGCAGAAAAACATTTAAAAACAATTGATGGTTATGGCAACTTAAGAATGGTTGATGTTAAGAGTGTTCCTAAGTTAAGAAAAATTTTAGTTAAGTCTAAATTTGCACCATTAACTGTTGAATTAAAAGAAATAAAATTAAAAGATATATTAGATGTTTAAGGAGGAAAAGTGATGAAATATTCTAAGTATATTGACCACACAATTTTAAAAGCTGTTGCAACATATGATGACATTTTAAAATTATGTAATGAAGCTGTAAAATACGATTTTAAATCAGTATGTGTTAATCCTAGTATGGTAAGTGTAGCACATAAATTATTAGCTGGTAGCGATGTATTAACTTGTACAGTTGTAGGTTTCCCTTTAGGTGCTACACCTTCTGATGTTAAGGCTTATGAAACTACTAGATGCATTGCAGATGGTGCTGATGAAATCGATATGGTAATTAATATCGGTATGGCTAAAGCTCATAACTGGGATTATGTTTATGAAGATATTAAAGCTGTAGTAGATGCTGCTAAAGGTGTATTAGTAAAAGTAATTATTGAATGTTGTTATTTAACTGATGAAGAAAAAGTTGAAGCATGTAAATGCTGTGTTAAAGCTGGTGCTGATTTTGTTAAAACTTCTACAGGTTTCGGTACTGGTGGTGCCACTCCTGCTGATGTTAAATTAATGAAAGAAACAGTAGGAGACGCATGTTTAGTTAAAGCTGCTGGTGGTGTAAGAAATAAAGCACAATTCTTAGAAATGATTGATTTAGGTGCTGATCGTATCGGTTGTTCTTGTGGTGCTGCAATAATGGAGGAATTCGATAATGAGTAAAATTCCAACTCCTCATATTTCATGTGATAACGAAAATTTAATAGCTAAAACAGTATTAATGCCTGGTGATCCATTAAGAGCGAAATTTATTGCTGATACATTCTTAACAGATGTAATCCAATTTAACGCAACTCGTAATATGTTTGGTTACACTGGTAAATATAATGGTAAAAGAATTTCAGTAATGGGTTCAGGTATGGGTATGCCTTCAATAGGTATTTATTCTTATGAATTATATAATGTTTATGGTGTTGAAAATATCATTAGAATTGGTTCAGCTGGTTCTTATGATGCTTCATTAGAAGTATATGACACTGTATTAGTTACTGAAGCTTGGAGTGAATCTACATTTGCTAAAACTGCATTTGGTATCAAATCTAAGTCTTTAAAATCTACTAAATCTTTAAATACAAAATTATTAAAAGCTGCTGAAAAAGTAGGCGTAACATTAAAAGAAGCTAAAATCCATTCAAGTGATGTATTCTATGCACATGATCCAAATAGATGGAATACTGTAAGAGATACTTATGGTTGTAAATGTGTTGAAATGGAAAGTTTCGCATTATTTGCAAATGCTAAAGCTTTAGGTAAGAAGGCTGCATGTTTATTAACAATTTCTGATTCATTTGTTAGTAATGTTGCAACTACAGCTGAAGAAAGACAAAACAACTTCACTAATATGATGAAAGTTGCTTTAGAATTAGCTGGTAAATAGTAATTAATTAGGTATAACGTTTTGTTATACCTATATTTTTTAAATGGTGGTGATAGTGTGAATATTTATATAAAACAAGATAAATTTCATAAAATAACATTTAGAAAATATATGGTTTCTAAAATGGTTAAAGAAGAATTAACTCTTCGTACTTTATTATGTTATTATCAAGAATTAGCTTGTCAAAAATATTATAATGAATCTTTACAAACATATGTTTTAGGTAAAAACTATGATGCAAGATTTAATGTTAATTTAAAGAAAATTGGACAATATTTTATTATTGAATATTCTTTAACATCTGTTGATCCACTTTATATTAATGATAGTGAATATACTGTAGAAAAATTAGAAAGTCTTTTTAATGATTTAATTGTTCCTAGATTTTTTAAAGGTAAGGCAGTTAAAGATTTGTTTAATAGAGCTAAAGAAATATATCAAAGTGATTTATTTTCTAGATTTGAAAATCCTTCAATATTATCTTTTGAAAATGCAATTAAACATTTTTATCATGGTACTATAAGAGATTATGATTCTTATGGTTCTTTAGATGATTTAAATAATATAACTGAAAAAGATTTATATGATTATTACCAAAAGGTTATAAAAGAAGAGAATATTAGTATTGGTAGTGGTAATTTTGATTTTTCAAGTAATCAAAATTATTCTTTAAAACCTAAAACTGACTTTTATTTCACTGAAAAAGGTAAATATGAATCATTTATGTATGAACATTTTGAAAGTGATCAATGCTATTTAGAAGTAATATATGATACTGGAATTTATTCTTTAGATGATTTAAGTTTTGGAATAAGGGGAGTAAATTACTTATTTGGTGGTAGAGCCTTTTCTTATTTATTTGATATAGTTAGAGAACGTTATGGATTATGTTATAACATAAGTTCTATGTATTTAGGTGCTAGCGGCATTATTATTGTTTCTGCAGTTATAAATTATTCTGATTTAGATAAGGTATTAGATGCCATTGATGAAGCTTTAAATAACCTTAAAGAAGATGAAATTAATTTAGATGAAATAAAAAATCATTTCCTTTCAAATATTAAACAATCTAAAGATAATTTTAGTACTATGGTAGATAATTATTTATTAGATAATTTCTTTATTAATGGAAATGAGTCATATAAAGAAATGGAAAAGATTAATAACATAAAAGTAGAAGATATAAAAAAAGCTATGTCTAAAATGAATCGCTCTTTTGTGTATGCTTATGGAGGTAAGAAAAATGATTAATTACTATAAGTATACGACTAAAAATGGATTAAAGGTAACTTATGTATATAAGCCAGAATTCAATAAATGTTATGCTGGTATAGGGGTAAAATATGGTGGATGTAATTTATCATACACAGTTGATGGAATAGAATATAATGATCATCCAGGTTTAGCTCATTTTTTAGAACATAAGCTTTTCCATATGCCATATGGTGATGCATATAATGAATTTACTAAATTAAATGCACATGCAAATGCATACACATCACCAGATAAAACAATGTATTTCTTTAGTACTAATGATGATTTATATAAACCATTAAAAGTATTATTAGATATGTATTTTACTCCTTATTTTACTGTTGATTCTGTTGAAAAAGAAAGATCAATTATTATTTCTGAAATAAAAATGACAGAAGACTCTGCACTTGCTAAAATGGATAGTAAATTATTTAAATCGATGTATCCTAATGATCATATTTCAGTAGAAGTAGCTGGTACTATTGATGGAGTAATAGCTATAACTAAAGAAGATTTAGATAGAGCATATAAGCATTTTTATACAAATGAAAATAGTGAAATGGTAATAGTAGGTAATGTTGATAAAGACGAATTATTTAAATTTGTAGAAGAAACCACAAAAGATTATAAACATAGTTCATCTAATATTGTTAAACATCCTTTAGTAACATCACAAAACGTTTCAGAAGATTTTAATATGGAATTAAATGTAGAACAAATTACTGCATCGCTAGGTATTAGATTTAATATGAATTGTAATACATCATTATTCTGTGATTTTATTATTGGTATATTAGATTGTTTATTTTCACCAATGTCTGAATTTTATAATGAATTATATTCATTAAAAGCTTTCTATGCTGATATTGATTATTATGTTGTGACATATGAAGGTGTAGGATATGCAGTTATAACTACAACTACTAAAAATCCAGAACTTTTCTTAGAATTAGTAAAGGATAAAATAGATAATTTATCTAAAGAAGATCTAGATAAAGAGATATTAGATATATTTTTAAGACACGTTAAATCTAAAAATATTTTAAAATTAGATACAACATCTAGATTAGGTGATGAAATACTTTCATTGTATTTAGAGGATATTGATTTCTTTAATGAATTAGAAGAATTAAAGAATGTAAATGTTGATATATTTGATGATTTTATAGAATATTTTAAAAAATCATATAAAATTAAGTGTTTTTGTAAAAAAAGTTAAAAAATGGCCATATTTTTAAGATTTTTCCTCTGGTATCTTAAAAAGGCCATTTTTTTGTTGTTTTATTATTCAAAAACCCTGGTTTTTTGAGAAAAATCGGAAGTTTTCGAAACTGAATTTCCATTTTGGAAATTTTACATATTTTTGATAATTTGATATAACCAAACCGAAAGGAGGAAAGTTTATTTAAACCACAAATAAACCCAACGTTATATTTATCATGTACAACTATTTCATGTTAATTGGAAGACTTGCAAAGGAAGCAGAAATCGTAAATTTTGAGGGAGGAAAAAGAGTAATTAATATTACTATGGCAGTAGCCAGAGGTTTCAAAAATACAAATGGTGAAATTGAAACAGATTTCTTTAAGATTTCATTTTGGGACTTTATGGTAGATTATGTATTAGAAAATCTTAAAGTAGGCATGTTTATTAGTGTAAAGGGGAGAATTCAAACAACTCCTAACACTTTAGCTAATGGTTATATATTGCAAACTCCTACCCTTATAGGGGAAAAAATTGTGATTTTTCCTGAACGAAGTCATTTAAACCAAGAAGAAAAAAATGAGGATTTTTAATCCTCATTTTTACTTGTAATTAATGTAAAAAATATATGATTTGATAATACCTACTAACGCTAGACCGAAAGTAGATCCTACTATTAAAAAATAAATCCAAAATACTACACCTTCAGATTTGATATCTTCCCAATAGTATTTTATAGCAAATTTAAAGTTTATAGATAAGTTACTAAAGAAGTTTTTAACTCTATTGACAACCACTTTAAAAGTACCTTTAATCAATCCTGATAAAATGCAAGTTAATTGAAATAATAACCCACTACCAACTCCTATCATTAATGAGAAATTGACTGTAATTTCCTTTGCTTGATTTTTAAATTTAGATACTACTAAAAATACAAGAAAGTATAATATCACTGGTACGATAGCTAGTAATAAGGCACTACCAAATACACCTTTATATGGACTTTTAGTTTTACCTTCGTATTCCATATTTTCGCCTTCTTCCGATTAAAAACTTTAAACTATTTTACCATAATATATATTTCTTAGTCAATATTGTAACTTTTATTTTTAAAAAGTTTTAAAGTGCTTTAAAAATAATCTGTTTTATAGTAAAATAGATAATAGTTTAGGAAAGTAGTGATATAAAATGAAGTATTTAAATAATAATGATTTTTCAATTATTGAAAGACAAATGTTTAATAAAGCTAGAGATATTGATGTTGCTATATTTAATGGTTTAGTAGATGAAGATTCTAAAGATTTTGTTTTAGACTGTTTAACTTTATATGTAAATAAAGATGGTGGTTTTGGAAATGCTTTAGAAATTGATAACTATAATACTAATTCTAGTGTATATCAAACTTATGAAGCTTTACGTATTATGGATATGGTAGGATTTGATAGTAAATCAGAAAATCCTATGTTAGAAGAAATAGTTAACCGTATTGGTAACTATTTATTTAATCGAAATTCATTAGTTAATGGTTTATGGAATCCAAATGTAAAAACAAATGATGATTTTGCACATAATTTAATTTATAGTTATTCAGAAAAATTTGATGCACATCCAACTGCCGCTATTTTAGGTTATTTAGTTAATTTAGTTAAGCCATCTAAGGTTTATTATAAAAAAAGCTTAGCAGCTATTAATGATGTCATCAAATATATGAATAATCAAGAAGTATTAGGTTTAAATGAATTAATATCTTTTAATAGTTTATTAGGTTCACTTAAGAAAGCTAATTTATTACAAAATGAACAAAAGCTTATTGAGAATAAATTATTAGCTATGGCAGATTATTATAAAGATAATGAAAATTATAGTGTTATTAAAATGTTATCTAATTGTTCTTTAGACGAACACTGGCAAGAAGTGTTAGATGGTGAATTGGATCTATTAGTAGATAGTAGAGTATCTCATGGTTTATGGGAACATAAAGGTGATTGGGGTACTAACAAATATGCTGAATATGATAGTGCTACTTTAAAATGGATTGGCGCTGAATCTGTTAATAATTTTGCAATATTATTAAAGTATAATAGAGTTATAAATGAATAGAAATTAAAAAAGGCCTTGAAGGCCTTTTTAATTTAATTACTTATTTTCTTCCATTGATTTCATAACAGCACGTACTTGTTTTTCAGAAGGAGTACGTCCCATTTGAGTCATCATAGCTCTAATCATTTTTTCATTAATAGGTGGATTTTTCTTTAATTGGTTAGCAAAAATCTTTCTAGTAATGAAGAATGTAGCGATAGCAACACCTAATAATTCTAATACTAAGATTAAAACGAATTGCCAAATTTCGATATTCATATAATTTCAACTCCTTAAACAATAATATTTTACACTTTTTTTATAACTCTTTCAAGATAATAATGTTTTTTTATTGGTTTTGATGTATAATACAAATGTTGAAGTGGAGGTTTTTATTATGAATAAAAAGAAATTACCATTAATAGTTGTTAATATTATTTTTGGATTATTAATTATGATATTTGATTATTTATTTTTAAGTAGTTATTTAGCTAAAGCAGAAAAAGGTGTTTATGTTACTTATAAAATTATAGCTAGTTTAGGATTTGTATTAATGAATATATTTAATATAGTTTATACAAAATTAGTTTTTAATAAAAAATATAAACATTGGTTCATATATTTTTTACTTGCCGCACAAATAGTAGTATTTATTGCTGATGTAATTTTAGAATATAATTTTATGTTAGGTGCTATTGTGTTTGCCGTAGGTCATTTAGTATTTTTAACTTCATTTATATCATTAGAAAGATTTAAAATAAGAGATGTAATTTGCATGTTATTATTTAGTGTTCCAGCTGTTTTAACAGTGATTTTCTATCCTTATTTAGCTGCTGGTGATATGTTTATTGTTTTAATTGCTTATGCGATTATAATTGGCTCTATGGTTGGTAAAGCATTCTCTAACGTTTTAACTAATTTAAATAGACCTCTTAAAATAGGTGTATTTGTTGGAGTATTAATGTTCTTTATGTCTGATATGATGTTATTATTCGCTAATTTTACGGATCGTAATATTATTAGTTTTGAAACTATAAAAGTTTTTAAATATCTTTGTTTATTCTTATATTATCCATCAAATATAGTTTTAGCTATTTGTGCTGGTGTTAGTATAATTACTAATAATAATAGAATTGAAGGTATGAGTGATGGTAGAAGATTATGGTGTAGAATTTATCAATTATGTTTTAAAATTGCGTTACCATTATTACCTTATAGAAAGCCTAAATTAATTGAGGGTGTAGAAAATATTCCTAGTGTATTATTAGGAAAAAAATTAAATAAGGTTATTATCATTACTGATAAATCAATTATAAATTTAGGTTTAGCTGATAATTTAATTAATAGTTTAAAAGAAAATGGATTAGAATATGTTATTTATGATGGTACTGTTCCAAATCCAACTATTGATTGTATAGAAGAAGCTAAAGAATTATATTTAGTTAATGAATGTGAAGGAATTATTGCGTTAGGCGGTGGTTCTGCAATGGATTTAGCTAAGATTGTTGGTGCTAGAATTGTTAAACCAAGACAAAGTGTATCTCAAATGAAGGGATTACTACATATTAGAAAAAGATTACCTTTATTAATTGCAATTCCTACAACTGCTGGTACTGGTAGTGAAACTACTATTGCGGCTGTAATTACTGATAGTAAAACTCATGATAAATATCCGATTAATGATTTTTCGTTAATTCCACATTATGCTGTTTTAGATTATAAATTAACTGTAGGGTTACCTAAAGGTTTAACTTCAACTACAGGTATGGATGCTTTAACTCATGCTGTAGAAGCATTTATTGGTAATACTCGTACCCCTGAAACTAAGAAAATGAGTATTACTGCAGTTAAATTAATTAAAGAAAATTTATATGAATGTTATATTAATCCTACTAATCCTGTGGCTCGTCAAAACATGTTACTTGCAAGTCATTATGCTGGTATTGCGTTTACAAAGAGTTATGTAGGCTATGTACATGCTATTGCCCATTCATTAGGTGGTAAATATGGTATTCCTCATGGTTTAGCAAATGCTGTTATATTGCCTGTTGTATTAAAAGAATTTGGTTCAAAAGCTCACAAAAAATTAGCTCATTTAGCTTATGAAGCTCAAATTGCTGATATTAATGACAGTGTAGAAGTTGCTGCTAATAAATTCATTGAATGGACATTAGAAATGAATGCTAAAATGGGAATCCCTACTGGTTTTGAACAAATAAAAGAAGAAGATATTAATGAAATGTCAGCTAAAGCTGATAAGGAAGGTAATCCGTTATATCCAGTTCCAGTGTTATATAATCAAGAACAATTAGGGGAAATTTACCGAAAATTAATTTTATAGTGATTATTTTATAGACAAATGATTTATAAAATGTTAAAATAAACACAAATGAAGGAGGGAAAAACAATGCCTAGATTTGTTAATGATACTTGTATAGGATGTGGCGCATGTGTTGACACTTGTCCAGTTGGTGTTATCGTTTTAGAAGACGTTGCTAAAATTGATGCTGCTGGTTGTATCGACTGTGGTGCATGCGAAGGTGTTTGTCCTGTTTCAGCAATCGCTGAAGAATAATTATAAGAGGAGGTTTTTTAATCTCCTTTTATTTCTTATTACGTTCATTTTTTGTTATAAAATTTTTAAATTAAGAGGTAAAAATTATGAAGAAAATTAAATTTATTTTCATTTTATTATTTTCTGTATTACCTGTATTAGTTTTAGCAAGTTGTGGTAATAAATTAGCTTTTGAGGCTATTAACAGAATTAGTACAACTCAAGACAAGAAAGAAAATGTAACAGATGATTTTGTTGTTAATGCTAAAATTGTATATGAAGGTGTTGAATTTACAGTAAGTTGGGAATCAGACAATGCTGTAGCTGTTATCGGTACTGAACTTGTTGATAAAGAAGGTAAGGCTGATCCTAATGGTGCTTTCTATTTAGTTGACATTAAATATGCTGATAATACTGAAGCTGATCAAAAGGTTACATTAACTGCTCATATTGAAAAAGCTTCAAAGAGTATTTCATTTATTGTTCCTAAAGCTGTAGGTGTACCTAAAGAAAACTTAGATTTATCTAAATATACTTTAACATCTATTCCTGAAGCTATTGAAATTGCAAAAGCTGCAGGTGAAACTGCTACTAAAGAAAGATATATCATTTATGGAACAGTTAAAAATGTGTCAGGTCCTGATTATGGTGCTATGACTATTACAGATGGTACTAATGAATTATATATTTATGGTATGTATAATGCTGATGGTACTATTAAATATAAAGAATTAGGATTTAAACCAGTTGCTGGTGATGAAATTGTTATTTCTGCAAATCTTTGTACATATAATGGTGAAGCAGAAGTTCATGCTGCATGGTTATTAGAATTCAAACAAGCTCCAAAAGTAGAAATTGAATTACCTGCTGCAGGTACTGAAATTAGTATTGCAACTGCAATTCAAATTGCAAAACAAAATCCTGGTGATGCAACTAAAGATAGATGGATCATCAAAGGTACTGTTAAGACAGTTACTAACCCTCAATATGGTGAAATGTATATTACTGATGGTAAAGATGAAATCTTAGTATATGGTACATATGATGCTAAGGGTGAAAAGAGATATTCTGAAATGACAGAAAAACCAGTTGCTGGCGATTCTATTGTTTTATCTGTTAACTTAAATGAACATAATGGTACTCCTCAAGTTAAAGCAGGTTGGATTCAATCTTTTGAACACAATAAACCAAATATTAATCCTGAAGATTACACTGTAAAGACTATTAAAGAGGCTAGAAATGCAGAAGTAGGCTCTAAAGTTAAAGTATCTGGTGTGGTTGCAGTGATTACATATGCTAATGGTAGAATTCCTGATGGGGCTATTATAGTTGATGGTGAATCTAGTATTTACGTATATGGTAGAGATGTTGCTGGTCAAGTTTCTGTTGGTAATACAATTAGTGTATATGCTGAATTAGATCATTTTATAGCTGATAATGAAAAAACTCATGCTAATACTCATGGATACATGGGTGCTATCCAATTAACAAATAGTTATATTGCCGAAATTGATAAACAAGTTTCTGAAATTAATTTAGATTGGACAGAAGAAATGACAGTTAAAGAAGTTGTTGACTCATCTTTTGGTAATCCTATTACATCTTTAATTGTTAAGTCTACAGCTATTATTGTTAAAGATGAACAAAAAGGATATACTAATTACTATATTAAAGATTTAGATAATAAAACAGGTTCTTACATTTACACTAAGTGTAATGGTGGAGATTTTAGTTGGTTAGATGAATTTGATGGTAAAATTTGTACTGTATATTTCACAGTATTAAATGCTAAATCTCAAGATACAGGATGTATTTGGAGATTACAACCAGTTAAGGTTGAAAAGATTGAAAATTATCAATTTGCAGCAATCGATGCACCTAAATTTGCATTAGATTATAATGTTGTAGATTTATTTAAAGATACATATACAGTTGATCCAGCTATCAAAGTTCCTACATTAATCAATATTGAAACTGTTGGAATTGAAGGAATTACTTTAACATATTCATCTATTGATGAAGAAGTGGTATATTTTACTGTTGAAAATGATACTACAGTAATGCATACTGGTTCAAAAGTAGGAAAAACTGAAATTACAGTTCTTGCAACTTATCAAACATTTACTGCAACTTATAAAAAAGTTATTACTGTTGGAGAACCAGTTAAATATGATGCTCTTACAGTTAAACAAGCAATTGATGCAGCTAAAGATACAGAAGTTATTGTTAAGGGTATAGTAACAAGTGGTCAACAAAATAAAGCTGCCGCCTTCTATTTAACTGATGAAACAGGTTTAATTGCTGTTGAATTTGCATCAGTCACTTCAATGGAAGAAATTGAAATTGGACAAGAAATAATTATTAAAGGGACAAGAACAGTTAACGTTAATAAAGGTAATGATACATATCAACAAGTTGTAAATAATGCGATATTATTATCTAATAATTTCGGTGAACATGAAATTCCTACTACTTCATATAAAACAATTACTGCTGAACAATTAGTTGCTTTAGCTCAAGATAAGACTGTTTCATCAACAGCTCAAGGATATATTGTTACTGGTCTAGTTTCTGCATTAGTCGATCCTAATTATACAAACCATTATTTCGGATACGGAGATACTAAGGGTACTAATCTTCAATTCTATACAGGTAATTATAAACAAATTAACTGGTTATTAGATGAATTTATCGGTCAAGAAGTTACTTTAGAGGTTGCATTCTGTGACTGGAACAATAAATCAGTATATAGATTAGTTTTATTGGCAATTCATACTCCTAATGGAAAAATTGTTAATACATATGGTTTTCAATAGAATCTAAATAATTAAGTCTCGCAGTTGCGAGACTTTTTTCTTTCGCCTAGAAAACTTAAATGTACTTTCATATATTACTTTTGGGAGTGATAAATATTAAAACTTTTGAAATAAATTCTCAAGAGTATGTTTTAGTTAATGATTTAGAAAAAGGATTTCTTAGAGGTTCAATATGGTCGAATCTTTATGATGGTTATAAATTTATTTTAGAAAATGTAGGAAACTTAACAGAAGAACAAAGATTAATGTTAATGTTACAAGTATACGCTTTTACTAGCTTAGAAATAAGTATGTATATAACTACACATCCAAATTGTAGTGAAGCAATTAAAACATTAAAAAGAGTAAATATAGAAAAACAAAAATTAAAAGAAACTATTGAAATGAAATATGGTGCATTATCAAGTGCTTGCCCTTACATTGATGGTTATTATGATAGAAAGAATACATGGGAGAGATAACAAATGTGGACATATGAAAAAAGACTAGAGTTTCCTGTAAATATTACAAAAAGAAATTTAAAGTTTGCAAAAGGAATGATTTCAGCTATAGGTGGTCCTGGTGGTGAATTAGCTGCTGCGGTACGTTATTTATTACAGGCACCAACTATGCCTGATAAAATTGGCCAAAACTTACTAGTTGAGATTGCAACAGAAGAATTAGCTCATGTGGAAATATTAATGGCTATGTTTAAGCAACTTACTGATGGTGCAACTGTAGAGGAAATTAAGTCTGCAGATTTTGAATGTCATTACATTGATCATGGACTAGGAATATTCCCAACAGATGCTGCAGGCAATCCATTTACGGCGGCATTTATTGGAATAACAGGTAATCCAATAGTTGATTTAAATGAAGATTTAGCTGCTGAAGCTAAGGCAAAAGCTGGTTATGAATCATTAATGAATTTAACAAATGATGAGGAAATATTAGCACCATTATCGTTTTTAAGAGAAAGAGAAATAATACATTATCAACGCTTTGCTGAAGCACTAAAACATTACGAAAATCTAAAAGAACAAATGTAAAAAAATGACCACAAAAGTGGTCATTTTTGACTTTTATAATTACTTATTTTTATGTAAGAATCTACTTTCAGTTCCGTTTAATAATCTCTTATAATTACCCCTATGTTTATAAATGATTATCGCAGTAAAAATAAAGTATATAATTAGATTTTCTAATGAGATAATTGGTAGAATAGCATTTAAGAATCCAGAGTTAGAAAAGTCAGGTTTTACAATAAATAATATCAAAGATATTAACACAATTGCTATATCACCAGAAGTAGATGCTAATGAAATGTATCCACCTATTAAAAATACTGTTAAGAAAACTAAAATACCGAACACTCCAACAACAGGTGTTAAGAATAAAACAACACCAATTGAAGTAGCTATAGCTTTACCGCCTCCAAATTTTAGATAAGGTGAGAAACAATGTCCTATTACAGCTGCTAATCCATAATATCCTATATAGAACTTAGAACCATTTTCCCAAGCTCCAGTGTTTATTAATATTTTGGCTAATATCATTATTAACATGCCTTTTATAAAGTCCATTAAGAATACTAATGCCCCTAATTTAAGTCCTAAAACCCTTACTGCATTTGTGGCACCTATATTTTTACTTCCATATTTACGAATATCTTTTTTTACTAATCTTCCTATTAGTAATCCAAAAGGTATCGCTCCAATTAAATATGAAGTTATTAAGAAAATAATTATTATGAAAATATCTATTGGTTGCATAAATTTTCCCCCTTGTTTTTTAATTATACATTTTATTGATTTTTAAGTCAAAGTTTTTCAAAAAATAATAAAAAAAACAAGACTTACATTTCTTCAAAATAAGACAATAATTAGGATTTTACTAAATTTCTAAAGAAATTTAGTAATTTTTTACAAAAAATCTTATTTTTCTATTGTTTATGTTAATCTTTTGTGGTATCATTATTGTGTTGTTAAGTAACTAAACTATATTTAACATTCTAAAATTATTTTAAAAAGGGTGATATTTATGGCAATGAATACATATAATGATGATTCGATTACCGTACTAGAAGGTCTTGAACATGTTCGTAAACGTCCTGGTATGTACATTGGTTCAACTGATGAAAGAGGTTTACATCATTTAGTTTGGGAAATCGTAGATAATGCAATTGATGAAGCATTAGCTGGGTATGGTAGAGAAATCAAAGTAACTATAAATGGAGATAACTCGATAACAGTATCAGACCAAGGTCGTGGTGTACCATGTGGTAAACACTCTACTGGTAAAAATACAATGGAAATCATTTATACAAAACTTAACGCTGGTGGTAAGTTTGGTGGGAATGGATATAAAACATCTGGTGGTTTACATGGTGTTGGTGGTTCAGTAGTAAATGCCTTATCAACTTTTATGGAAGTTACTTCAATGCGTGATGGCAAAATTCACAGAATGCGTTTTGAAAAAGGTGGCTCTAAAGTTGGTAAGATTGAAATTTTAGGTGAAACTAAAAAGACAGGTACAACTGTTACATTTAAACCGGATCCAGAAATATTCTCAACAACTTTATATAACTATGAAACAATCAAAACTAGAATTAGAGAAAGTGCGTTCTTAATTAAAAACTTAAAAATGATTCTAGAAGATAAGCGTTCTGGTAAATCAGAATCTTTTGTATATGAAAATGGTATTAGTGAATATGTAGTACATTTAGACGCAACTAAAAAGCCAGTTCATCCTGTTGCATATTTTGAAGGAACTTATGAAGCAATTGAAGCTGAAGTAGCATTACAATTTGTTGATACATATAGTGAAACAATCGTATCATTTGTTAATAACGTTAGAACAGGTGATGGTGGTACTCATGAAACAGGTTTTAAATCAGCTTTAACTAAGGCTTTCAATGATTATGCTAGAAAGTTTAATTTATTAAAGAAGGATATTCCACTAGAAGGTACAGATATTAGAGCGGGTATGACAGCAGTTGTATCTGTAAGAATTCCAGAAAACTTACTTGAATTTGAAGGACAAACTAAAGGTAAGTTAGGTACACCTTTAGCTAAGACGGCTGTAGATGCTGTATTATATGAAAAATTAAGTTATTACTTAATTGAAAATAAAGAATTATCTGAATCAATTATCAAAAAAGCGATAAAAGAAGCTGAAGCTAGAGAAGAAGCGAGAAAAGCTCGTAATCAAGCTCGTTTAGATAAAAAAGATAAAAAAGAAATGAACTTATCTGCTAAATTAGCTCCAACAAGTGAAAAGAATAAAGAAATCAATGAACTTTATTTAGTAGAAGGTGATTCTGCCGGTGGTTCAGCTAAACAAGGTAGAGATAGACGCTTCCAAGCAATTCTTCCACTTAGAGGTAAAGTATTAAATACTGAAAGAGCTACTGCAGAACAAGTGTTCAAAAATGAAGAAATTGCTACTATGATTTATACAATTGGTGCCGATTATGGTGATTCATTCGATTTAAAGAAATGTAATTACAAAAAAGTTGTAATTATGACCGATGCCGATGATGATGGTGCTCATATTCAAGTATTATTATTAACATTCTTCTTTAGATATATGAGACCATTAATTGAAGATGGTAGAGTTTATATAGCTTGTCCACCATTATTTAAAATTACTAAACGTGGTAAGAAAGAAGAAATCATTTATGCATGGACAAATGAAGAAAAAGAAAAAATCCTAGCTAAATGTAATTCACAAGTTATAGTTCAAAGATATAAAGGTCTTGGTGAAATGAACGCTGAACAATTATGGGATACAACAATGAATCCTGAAACTCGTACATTAATCCAAGTTAAGTTAGAAGATTTAGCTGATGCTGAAACAGAAATCGATATTCTAATGGGTAATGATGCAACTCGTAGACGTAACTGGTTAGAAAACCATGTATCATTCACTCTAGAGGAGGAGTAGACATATGGCTAATATAAAAAAGAAATTAGATATGTTTTTGGAAGAAAAATTTCAAGAACTTAAATTAGAAGAAATTGTTGGAGATCGTTTTGGTAGATATTCAAAATACATTATCCAAGAAAGAGCTATTCCAGATGTAAGAGACGGTTTAAAACCAGTTCAACGTCGTATTTTATACGCTATGAACGAACTTAAAATTACTGCAAACGCTCCATACAAAAAATCAGCTCGTATTACTGGTGAAGTAATGGGTAAATACCATCCTCATGGTGACTCATCTATTTATGAAGCTTTAGTAAGAATGTCTCAATGGTGGAAAATGGGTGTTCCACTTATTGATATGCACGGTAATAATGGTAGTATGGATGGGGATAGTCCAGCCGCAATGCGTTATACTGAAACTCGTATGAGTAAAAACGCCGAGTTATTACTTAAGGATATTGATAAAAATACGGTTCCATTTATTCCTAACTTTGATGAAGAAGAAGTTGAACCTACTGTATTACCAGCAAAATTTCCTAACTTATTAGTAAATGGTTGTATGGGTATTTCTTCTGGTTATGCAACTTATATACCAACTCATAATTTTAATGAAGTTGTATCTGCAACAATCGCAAGACTTCAAAATCCTAATATGACATTAGATGATTTACTAGAAATCATGCCAGGTCCAGACTTCCCTACTGGTGGTGTTATTTTAGGTACTGATGGTATTAGAGAAGCATTTTTAACTGGTCAAGGTTCAGTAGTAGTAAGATCTAAATATGAATTTGAAGATATGAATAACGATTGTAAACGAATCGTTATTACTGAAATTCCTTATGATACAGTAAAATCAAAAACTGTTGAAAGAATTGAACAATTAAGAATTGAAAATAAAATTCCTGATGTATCAGAAGTAAGAGATGAATCTGGTAGAGATGGTTTAAGAATTGCGATTGAGTTGAAGAAAAATGCAAACGCTGAGGCGATATTAGCTTATTTATTTAAAAATACAGATCTTCAAGTTAATGTAAATTATAATATGGTATCTATTTGTGATAGAGCACCTAAACGTTTAGGTGTATTACCAATCTTAGATGCTTATATTTCACACTATAAAGAAGTTGTTACAAATCGTACAAACTTTGATTTAATCAAAGCTAAAAGACGTTTACATATAGTAGATGGTTTAATTAAAATGATATCTATTTTAGATGAAGTTATTGCTACAATTAAAGCTAGTAAAAATAGAGCTGACTCTAAAAATAATATTATGGAAAAATTCGGTTTCACTGATGAACAAGCTGAAGCTATCATCACAATGCAATTATATCGTTTGTCTAATCAAGATATAACTCAATTAATGAATGAGCAAACTGAATTAAATGAAAAAATCAAATTATATGAAAAGATTTTAGGTTCTGAAAAAGAATTAATTAAAGTAATTATTAAAGAATTACAAGAAGTTAATAAAACTATTACAGTTGAAAGAAAAACTAAGATTGATGTTAATGCATCAACAACTATTAAATTTGATGAAACAGATCTTATTTCAAAAGAACAAGTAATGATATGCGTATCTAAGGATGGTTATTTAAAACGTGCATCACTTAAAGCGTATAACGCATCAAAATCTAATGGTTTAAAAGAAAATGACTCAGTATTATACATGGGAGAAGTTTCTACTTTAGACACATTATTAATTTTCACTACATTAGGTAATTTTATTTATTTACCAGTTTATAAAATTGCTGAATGTAAATTTAAAGATGTAGGTACATTTATTAATAGTGTAGTTACTATTCAACCTAAAGAAAAATTCATTTCTTGTTATCCAATAAGCGATTTTAATAGTGGAGAAACTTTAGTATTAATCACTAAACAAGGTTCTATTAAACAAACATTATTATCAGAATTCAATATAAGCCGTTATACTAAACCAGTAAGAGCTATGAAGATTGGTTCTGATGATGAATTAGTATCAACTGATATTATTGATAATCCACTTGAAATAATGGTATTTACTAAAAAAGCAGAAGCATTACGCTTTAGAGCAAGTGATGTTTCGTTATATGGTTGTAATGCTGGTGGTGTAAAAGCTGTTAACATGAAACCAAAAGATGAAATAGTATCAGTAGTTTATACTAATAAAGAAGATGATATTTTATTACTAACATCTAGATCAACACTTAAACGTATGAAGGTTACAGATGTAGTATTAACAAAACGTTCAAGAGCTGGTTCACCAGTAATTAAACAAATTAAGACAAATCCATTTACATTACAAGCTGTATGTAAGATGACTCCTAATCAATTTAAAGAAAACTTATTAGTTGATGTAAGATATAAAAATGGTAATGATCAAATTGAAGCAAAATCTTTAAAATATAATGTTAGTGATTTAGGTAGAAGTATCTTAAATGAAAACTTCACTAATCCAGAAGGATTAAGAATACCTAATCCAGAACAAAAGGATTCTCCTGTTTCAGGTGATTATTTAATTGAAGTAAGAGATTCTTTATTTAATATGGAAGATGGTGCTGATGAAATTCCTTTAACTTCATCAAAGAAACAAGATAATATTTTAGATGATTTAGAAGCTATTCTAAAACATGAAGCTAAAATAACAGAAAATGAAAAGTTTATTGTTAAAGAAACAAAAGGTTCATTATTCATCAAAGAAAAAGAACCAACTAAATTAAAAATTGATGAATCAAAAGAAGCTAAACGTGAAATTAAATATCGTAAAATATCATTATTTGATGAAGAATAATTTATGAGCTTAGGTTTTATGCCTAAGCTTTTATTTTGGATTTAAAATAAATATTTAATAAAATTATTAAATATGTTATAATGAATTGCCGAAAAGGAGGTTTTAAAGATGAAAAAAGTAATTTTATTCATATTTTTAATTCTTTTAACTATAACATTAGCTTCATGTGAAATGCCAAATTTTGATTTTGGAGGTAATAATTCTACTCCATCTAATCCTACTGTAGAAAAAACACCTGAATCAAACGGTAATGAAGAAACTAATGATGAATTAAATAATAATTCTGGAAGTACTGATTCAGGCACAAATAGTGGAAGCAGTGGTTCAGGCTCAAATAGCGGAAATACTGATTCAGGCTCAAATAGTGGAAGCAGTGGTTCAGGTTCAAATAGCGGAAGTACTGATTCAGGCTCAAATAGTGGAAGCAGTGGTTCAGGTTCAAATAGTGGAAGTACTGGTTCAGGTTCAAATGGTGGAAGTACTGATTCAGACTCAAATAGTGGAAGCAGCGATTCAGGTTCAAATGATAATCAAAATACAAAATATATAATTAAAGAACCTTCTTTTACAACTAGAACAATCACAAATATTGATGAAATAACTATGGATGATTTCTTTAATTTAGGTAATAAAATTGATATTAAAATTCATATTAGTCAAGCCGAATTAACTAAATTACAAAAAGATTTTGAAACTGGTATGAAATCAGAAATTTATAGATTAGCTAGTAAAGTAATTATTACTTTAATAAATAATGGAAATACATATAAATGGGAATATGAAAATGTTGGTATTCGTCAAAAAGGAAATACTTCTAGAAGAGAAATTTATGATGGAAATGGAAATTTAAATCTAAATCATTATAAATTGTCATTTGATGAAACATTTAATGATATTACAATGTATGATTCTTCATTTATTAATAAATATGGAAATGATACATACAAAGATCGTGAATTCTTAGGTATGAGTGGTTTAGACTTTAAGTGGAATAAGAATTATGACGCTACTCATATTAGAGAAGTATATGCTAATTACTTATACAGAGCCTGTGGTATAATGGCTCAACATTCAGGATTATCTAACCTTTCTTTAGTTCAAACTGATAAAAACAATAAATCTACATCAATGGGATTATGTACCGTATATGAACCTTCAACTAAATCATTCATTAAGCGTAGTCTAAAATCAGAAGAATCATATATTAATATGACTGATTGGAAAACTGAAAAAGATGGTACGTTTGGTGTTGCAGGAGAAAAATATGGTGATTTATACAAGTGTATTTATGGAGCTAATTTAACTAACGGTTCAATATCTGGAAATAATATAGGTATTAGTAATGTTAGTGGTTCTTATATTCCTTTATATGATCGTAAAACTAATAAAGATGTAGTTTATAATGATATATTATTAAGAAATGCTGTTAATGCCATTTCTACTGGTAATTACAATAAAATAAGCCAATATGTTGATTTAGAATACTTAGCTATCTCTGAAGCTGTAGGTTATTTTGTAGGTAATCCTGATTCAATGAGATATAATATGAATAATTTTATGATTTATATGCGTAGAACTGATGGTAAAATGGTCTTTATTCCAATTGATTCAGATCGTTGTTTTGGTATAACAAAGGACTGGAATCCTCGTGATGCATACATGTATACAACTCCATTAGATCGTAAAGATTCAACTAATCAAGATACTATTAGTTTATTATTAAATACCATTTTATCTAATAGTAATAACGAAGCTAAGACTCTTTATTTAGAATACATAGATAAATTAAGTAAATCTGTATGGTTAACTAATGATTGTTTTAATCAGTTCTATAATATGGCTAAAAAATCATATGGTGAACATACATTCTCTTTAAATAATGATAATAATAATTATTCATTTGATAAATATATTACTAATAAACTTAAAACCGTAACAGGCAATAACAATAATGATAATAATAACAATAACGATAATAATCAAAGCCAAACTATTGATGTTTATTTAGTATCAAGTCTTAATGGTTTTTACGCTAATGAAGATTATAAAATGACTAAACTAGATGAATATACATATACTATTACAATTACTGTTGATAAGCTTGAGGAAAATAGTTATATCAAATTTAAGTTTAACAATGGTGGCGGTGATTATAGTAAGATAGATTGGACTGTTGATCAAAATACTCATAAGTTATCTATGAATAAAGGTAGTAGTTATAAGTATTATGATGTAAAAGTTGGAGATAAGCTAACTATAACAATCAATACATCTACACTAGATGTAATAATAGAAAAGAATAAGTAAACGCATTAAACCTGAGTTCTTTATAGAATTTAGGTTTTTTCTTTCATTTTATTAAAATTCATATTAATTTTATCTTTCTTTTAAAATAATGTTATGTTATAATATTATTTAAAGAAAACGTTTACAAATGAAAGGAAAAGATAAATATGCAAGGTAACAAGATTAGAAACGTTGTTGTTTTAGGTCACCAAGGTAGTGGTAAAACAACATTAGTAGAATCTTTATATTCTACAGCTACAGCTAAACCTAGAGGTTTAGTAGAAAAGAAAACAACAGTTAGTGATTATTTACCAGAAGAACATTCTAGATTAAGTTCAGTTAGATTATCAGTTGTACCATTTGATTACAACGAACACCACATTAATTTATTAGACGCACCTGGTAATGATGACTTCATTGGCGAAGCAATCGCAGCGATGAGTGTTGTTAAGGGAGCTATCTTAGTAGTAGATGGTTCTGTAGGTATTGAAGTTGAAACTTTAAAACATTGGAAATTCTTAAGAGCTAGAAATATCCCAACTATTATTTTCGTTAACAAGATGGATAAAGAAAATGTTAGATTTGACAATGTATTTGAAGATATCCAAAATAAATTAGGTAAGAGTGCAATTCCATTCTGTTATCCAATGGGTAAAGATGATGGTTTCGATGGTTTCGTTAATGTTATTAATTTAACAGGTAGAAAATATAATGGTACTACTTGTGAAGATTGTGAAATTTATGATGATAAGAAAGCTAAAGTTTTCGAATTACATAACACAATGGTAGAAGCAGTTGCACAAAGTTCTGAAGAATTATTAGAAAAATTCTTTATGGGTGAAGACTTAACTAAAGATGAAATTAGAGAAGGTTTACGTACTGGTGTATTAAATGGTGAATTAACTCCTGTATTAGTTGGTTGTGCTACTAAGAATATCGGTATTCATACTACATTACAAATGTTAATTGACTATATGGCTAACCCTTCTGATTTAAAACCAGTAGTAGGTCAAGATGAAGCTGGTAATCCTGTAGAAAGAACAACTTTAAATGAAGAACCATTCTCAGCATTTGTATTTAAAACTTATGTTGATTCATATTCTGGTACTACAAGTATCTTTAAAATTAATTCAGGTACTTTAAGTGTTGGTGATGAAGTATATATTCCAAACATTAAGAAAAATATTACAGTTAACCAATTATTCTCTATTTGTGGTGGTAAACAAACTCCAGTACAAAAAGTAGAAGCTGGTAACATTGCTGCAATTAATAAAGTTGATGGTTTAGAAACTGGTATGACTTTATGTAACCCTAAAAATAGAATTGTTTATGGACCAATTGAATTCCCTACAGCAGTTTATTATAAAGCATTAAATGCAACTAACAAAAATGATGAAGATAAATTAGGTGCTGTTCTTAATAAGATTATGTTAGAAGATAAATGCGTTGAAGTTAGACGTAATATCGAAACTAACCAATTATTAATTGGTACATTAAGTTTAGGTCATTTAAACTATATTTTATCAGTAATGAAGAATTCTTATAAATTAGAAGTATTAGTAACTGATCAAAAGGTTGTTTATAGAGAAACAATTAAAGGTACTGCTAGTGGTTTAGGTCGTTATGTAAAACAATCTGGTGGTTCTGGTTTCTATGGTGTAGTTGATATCGAATTTAGTCCTGCAGCTGAAAATAGTTTTGAAGAAACAGTATTCGGTGGTGCAGTTCCTAAAAACTATTTCCCTGCTGTTGAAAAAGGTTTCCATGAAGCATTAGAAAAAGGTTTATTAGCTGGCTTCCCAGTAATTGGTGTTCATGCTAACTTAAAAGATGGTAAATACCATGCAGTAGACTCAAATGAATTAGCATTCAAGATGGCTGCAATCTTAGCATTCAAAGAAGCTTATTTAAAATGTAAACCAGTAATTTTAGAACCAATCATTAAGATTGTTGTTACTGTTCGTACTGATGATGTTGGTACTATTTTATCTGACTTAAATACTCGTCGTGGTAAGATTATGGGTATGGAAGCTAACGCTGCAAAAGATCAAGAAATTACAGCTTTAGTTCCTGAATCAGAAATCTTAGAATACGTAAATGATTTAAAATCATTAACTCAAGGTAGTGGTTACTTCAGCCGTGAATTTGCAAGTTATGAAGAAGCTCCTGCTTATGTTCAATCTAAGATTTTAGAATCTGTTAAATAATTATTGAAATTAAACTAAGTATTTGATATACTTAAGAAGTATTCTCATAAGGGAGTAGTTCACTAGAAATAGTTATTGTATCTACATAATGGAATATATCCAGGTACAATTGTAAAGAACGAGACTTATGCTAATTAAAGTTAGCCATAAGTCTCTTTTATTTTTTTAAAATAGGTGGTAAAAAATGGGAAAAGTAATTATTACAAGTATATTTTTAGGCATAGGGCTTGCAATGGATGCATGTGCTGTATCTATGGCTAATGGTTTAAAAGAAACTAATATGAAATTAAGAAAAACATTATTTATTGCATTAATGTTTGGTTTGTTTCAAGGTATTATGCCCTTAATAGGTTATTTAGTAGGAAGTCAAATACTTACTAAATTTGAATGGATTATCCCATGGGCTGCCTTAGGTATATTAGGATACTTAGGTGGTAAAATGATTTATGATGGCATTAAAGGTGAAGATGAAGTAGATGATAAATCATTAACAATTAAGGTTATTTTTATTCAAGCTATTGCTACATCAATTGATGCATTGTCTGTAGGTTTTACTATATCTGATTATACATTGATTGAAGCTTTAGTATGTGTAGGATGTATAGCAATAATGACTTTTGGTATATGCACTGCTGCTGTATTTATTGGTAAAAAATTTGGTACTAAACTTGGTAACAAGGCAATATTAGTTGGTGGTATTATATTAATATTAATAGGATTAGAAATCTTTATTTCAGGCATGTTTTTTTAACATGCTTTTTGTATAAATGTTATAGAAAACGTTTACACTTTTATTTATTTGACATATTTTTCTAAAGTAGTATAATAAACATTGTCAAGTAAGTAGCAAAGATCACTAAATTTATTTTGGTGTGAGAATATCTCTTAAATCTTAAACCTACTCTTGTAGGTTTTTTAAATTTATTTGACACTTGTAAAGATAGTTTAATATTAAGTAAACTTGAGTATAATTATGAAGGACCATTTAGTCAACATAATTATGGTCTTTCTAGAAAAGGTATTTTTGTTTTTTCGTGAGGACCATGTCAAGTGGTCCTTTTATTTATTTTTTGGAGGTATAGTATGAAAAATCGGCGAGGTAAGTTAAATAACTAATAAATTAAATACTATATATTATAAAAAATGAAGGAGTAAAAAATGAAAAATACATTTAAATTAATATCATCATTTTTGATGATTTTTATATTAATATATACATTATCTAGTTGTGATAATGGAAGTGACGCAATTCGTATTGGCTTTTCACCTGATTATGCACCATATGAATTTGTTGATTTAACAAAAGAAGGAAATGATAAATATGCAGGTGCTGATATAGAACTTGCTGAATATATTTGTCAAAAATTAGATAAAGAGATTATTTATGAACCAATGGGTTTTGGTCAAATTTTAATTAGTTTACAATCTGGGAAAATTGATTTAGCTATTTCTGGTTTTACATATGAAGAAGAAAGAGCTAAGAATTTCTTATTTTCAGAGGAATATTTTGTTGAAGGTGAAGGTAGACAAGTTATTATCACTTTAACTTCAAATTTAAATAAATATGCATCGTTTGATGAAGTTAATACTAAAGATGTTATAGTAGGTGCACAAGCTGGATCTGTACAATATAACTTAGCAGTTGAACAATTAGCAAATGCTAAAATAGAACCACATGATAACATTTCTAATATGGTTACATATTTAGAAAACGGTAAATTAGATTGTATCGCAATCAGTGAAACTGCCGCAAATTCATTAATTGCTACAAATAGTAATATTGCTATGATTAATGGAGAATTTGAGGTTGAAGATTCTGGATTATATGTATTAGCTCAAAAGAACGATACAGAATTAATGAACGATGTTAACAAAGTTATTAAAGAAGTAAAAGATTTAGGTTTATATGAAAAATGGATGGATGAATCTGCGACTTTATTTGAAGAATTAGGTGAGAATGCAGGTGAAATAGATTACACATCTACAGGTTTTTCATTTAAAGCTATGGGACAAATGTTTATTAAATATTTCCCAGACTTTGCAAAAGGTTTAGGAATTACATTAGCATTATCTGCAGTAGGTGTATTCTTTGCGGCTTTCTTTGGAATTGTTCTATGTTTAATGAATATGTCTAAATTTAAGGTTTTAAAAGCTATTTCTACGACATATATTGAAGTTATTAGAGGTATTCCATTATTATTACAATTAGGTGTGTTATTCGTTGTAATGCCAACAGGTACATCTAAATTTATTACATGTTCAATCGCTTTAGTAATAAACAGTGCTGCGTACCAAGCTGAAATTTTCCGTTCAGGTATTCAATCTATTGCTAAAGGTCAAATGGAAGCTGCTAGAAGTTTAGGTATGTCTCATTGGCAAGCTATGATTAAAATCATTATTCCACAAGCTATTAGAAATATATTACCATCACTTGCAAATGAGTTTGTTGTATTAATTAAAGAAACATCAATTGCTTCAACATTCTATGTAGGTGATTTAATGACTGTAAAACAAAATATAACTACATTAACATTTGATGCTTTAACACCATTCTTTATTGTAGCTATTATTTACTTTATCGTTACATTTAGTTTATCTAAGCTTATTAGAACTTTAGAAAAGAAGGTGGCTTTATAATGGAAAATATTATTGAAGTAAAGAATCTTTGTAAGAAATTTGGAGATTTAGAAGTATTAAAAGGTGTTACTCATGTTGTTAAAAAGGGTGAGGTAGTTTCTATTATTGGTTCTTCAGGAAGTGGAAAATCTACTTTCTTAAGATGTTTAAACTTACTTGAAACTCCAACTTCAGGTAGTATTTATTTTGAAGGTGAAATGCTTTATGAATCAAATACTGAAATTATTAAAAATCAATTAGCTGAATACAAAAAACAACACCCTAATTTTAAGCAAAACGGTGAATATTTAGAAATATTAACTGCCTATAAAGATGCTGTTAAATTAGATAAAGCATATAAAAAGAATGTAGAAAAAATCTTAAATACTCATCGTCAAAAAATGGGTATGGTATTCCAACATTTTAATGTTTTCCCTAACTTAACATGTTTAGATAATATCTCTTTAGCACCAGTTATGACAGGTAAAATGACTAAAGAAGAAGCTGATGTTCAATCTTTAGAATTATTAAAAAGAATTGGATTAGAAGATAAAGCTAATGTTAAACCAACTAAATTATCTGGAGGTCAAAAACAAAGATTAGCTATTGTTAGAGCTTTAGCTATGAATCCAGATGTTATGTTATTTGATGAACCAACGAGTGCTTTAGATCCAGAAATGGTAAATGAAGTTTTAGATTTAATTAAAGAATTAGCTAAAACAGGTATGACAATTGTTATTGTTACACATGAAATGGGATTTGCAAAAGAAATTAGTGATTGGGTATTATTTATGGATAATGGTGTTATAGCTGAACAAGGTAAGCCAGAACAAATATTTAATAATCCAAAAACTGATAGATGTAAAGAATTTTTAAGTAAAGTTTTGTAATTAGAAGCAGGAGAAATCCTGCTTTAATTATTAAAATAATTAGTTGAATAAAATTTAAAAAATGATATAATTTATATGATTTATTTAATAGGAGGTTTTCTTTATGAATAGACCAGAGTTAGTTAGTATTGTTGCTGATAAAGTTAACACAACAAAAAAACAAGCAGATGAATTAATTGATGCATTCTTAGAAACAATTATAGAAGCACTTCAAGAGGGAGATAAAGTAGTTTTAACTGGATTTGGTACTTTTGAAGCTCATGATAGAGCGGAAAGAGTAGGACGTAATCCTATTACTGGAGAAGAAATTTCTATTCCAGGTTCTAAAGCTCCAACTTTTAAAGCTTCAAAATCATTTAAAGACGCTATTAATTAATTTAGGACGGTGGTATTATGTTAAGTCCATTTGAATATGTACTTAAAAACAATATAATTGATTTAACTAAATATTTAGAAAATAATTCACCTAATATTGTTGATGATAGAGGTAAAAGTTTATTAGATTATGCCATTAAAGCTCATAATAATGAAATATTCCAATTATTGCTTAAATATTATATAAATCTTAATATAGTTGATGATTTAGGTAATACTTGTTATCATTATGCAGTTATTAATAATCGTTTAGGTTATTTAAAACAATTATTAAAATTAAATGGTAATGCTAATGCTAAAAATAATAAAGGACAAACTCCTTTATACTTAGCTTGTCTTTATGGTAGATATGATATAGTAAGATTATATTTAGAATATTATGACATTGATTTAGGTGAAACTGATAATAATGATGAAACTATTTTTATGGCATTAGTTAGATCAGAAAACTTAGAATTAATTGAATTATTTAATGATTATGATAAATATATTGAAGTATCAAACTATATTGGTGATACTCCACTATGTATAGCTACTAAGATAAATAGTGTTAAGATGGTTGAATTTTTAATATCTAAGGGAGCTTTTGTCAATTCAAAAAATAACTTTAATGAGACACCATTATTTTCAGCTATAGGTAACAATAATCAACAAATAGTTGGCATTTTATTTAAGCATGGTGCGATATTAGATATTAAGAATAAATTTGGTGAAACAGTATTTAATGAATATTTAGATAAAGAAATGATTGAATTTATTAATGATAAAGAATTAGAATATGATTTAAAATCATATGAAAGAATATATCCTTTACATTATTATATTTATTTAAATGATTTTCATAAAATCAATGAATATTTAGTTACTAGATACATTAATGTGGAAGATCCTTTTGGATATACTCCATTAGATTTAGCTATCAAATATAAAGAAGAATCTTTAATAAAAAGAATTAAAGATGGTATAAATAAAGCTAAAATTCAAGTTTTAAAGAAAAAATAACAAATAATTTTATTTATTATAAATAAATAATAGACAAATTATATTCTTTGTGATAGAATTAGTTGGTAAAAAGTTAGAGGTTGCGATGCAGATGAGTAATCTATGGAGAAGGCGTTCTAAGAAGTAGATGAAAGGTAATCATTGCCGAATAATATGTTTAGGCATAAACAGATTATGGTAGTATGGGAAATACCTATATTACTCCTACAGTAATGTAGAGGCGCTACTTAAGTTAGAATTAATGAGTGCCTTATGGGCACTTTTATTTTTGGGAGGTAATTATGGATTACAAGTTATTAAAAGAAAAATATGGTACTCCGCTTTATGTATATAATGTTAATTACATGGAAGATGTAATGAATCAATATAAGAGCAGTTTTAAATCTGAATTATTTGAAACAGAAGTAATTTACGCATCTAAAGCTTTTTGTGTAAAAGAGATGCTTAGATTAGTAAAAGAAAATGGATTAAGTTTAGATACTGTATCTTATGGTGAATTATATACTGCTAAACAAGTTGGTTTTGATTTTAGTAAAATATATTTTCATGGTAATAATAAATCTTTTAATGATTTAAAATATGCATTAGATAATAATGTAGGTAATATTGTAGTAGATAACTTAATGGAATTAGAATTATTAGAAAGTATCTGTAATGAATATAATATAGAGGCTAATATTTTAATTAGATTAAACTTAGGAGTTGAAGCTCATACACATAAATTTATAGTTACAGCTCATATTGATTCTAAGTTTGGAGTTTTATATAATTCGACTGATTATATTAAAATGATTGAGTTATGTAAGAACTCTAACTACATCAATCTTTCTGGTTTCCATTCTCATATTGGTTCACAAATATTTGATTTGAGCGCTTTTAAAGAAGCTATTAAGAGAATGGTTAATATTTGTAAAGATTTTGATTATCCACTTACTTTAAATTTAGGTGGTGGTTTTGGTGTTCATTATACTGATTTAGATAAACCAATCCCATTTAATGAAGTAGGTAAATTTTTAATTGAAAATGTTGAATCATCATTAAAAGAAAATAATATTTCAATTAAGAAACTTTGTATAGAACCTGGTAGAAGTATTGTTGCAGAAGCTGGTTCTACATTATATACAATTGGTTTTACAAAACAAACACCTAATAAAACTTATTATTTTATTGATGGTGGTATGACAGATAATATTAGACCTGCGTTATATCAAGCTATGTATGATGCTGATATAGTTGGCAAGGAAAATGAAATAAAAAATAATATTGTTACTATTGCTGGTAAATGCTGTGAAAGTGGAGATTTAATTATTGAAAATATTATGTTACCTAATGCTGAATCAGGTGATTTATTAGTGACTTATTCAACAGGGGCTTATGGTTATTCTATGAGTAGTAATTACAATAAAGCTTTAACACCTGCTGTTGTTTTTGTTAAAGATGGTAATGATAAGTTGGTTTGTAAAAGACAAACATTAGAAGAATTAATTATGAGGGAGATCTAAATGGAATTTTATAAGTTTCAGTGTCTTGGAAATGATTATATAGTAATTGAAGAAATAAATTGTGTTGACTATAGTAAACTTTCAATCTATCTATGTGATCGAAAGAAAGGTGTTGGAGCTTTAGGGTTAATTGTTATTAGTCATGATTATTCTAAATATACTTATTATAATAACCAAGGAATTATTAGTAATAGAATTGGTGTAGGTTTAATGGAGTATTTTGAATATATTAAACTAAAGGGGATTAAACTTAAAAATAAGTTAAAATTTATTAATAGTTTTAGTGAGATTGAAGCTTTTATGGAAGAAAATCTAACAACTGTTGATTTAGGTAAACCTATGTATAAGAATCAAATTTTAGCAATTAGTGATGGAATTGATTCATTTGGTAGATTATTACAAATAGATGATTTTCATTATACTATTTATTCAGTTTATTTAGGAGAAATATATACAATTATCTTTGTTGATGATTTAAATAGTTATATTTGTAATAATGGTGATTTGATAGCTTACAACAAGCTGTTTAAAAAGAAAACAAATGTATGTTTTGTTAAGAAAATTAATGATCAAAAGATTGAAGTAAAAGTGTTTGATTATTTAAATAAAAATAATGAATTTAATGTATTAGCTTTAGGGGCTTGTGCTTTGGTTGGTAAAGCTTTAAAGATATTAGATAATAATGTTAATGTTTATGTCGATGATGAATTTATAAATGTAAAGATTGATAGAAAAGAAAATGTAACTATTAGTGGGAAATCTAATTTAGTTTACAAAGGAAATATAGGAGATGAAATATTATGTTAAAAGGTAGTTATGTAGCTTTAGTTACACCATTTAATGTAGATGGAAGTGTAAATTTTGATAAGTTACGTGAATTAATTGAATATCATATTAGTAACAAAACTGCTGGTTTAGTGGTTTTAGGTACTACTGGTGAAGCTACTACAATTAGTTTAGAAGAACAAATTGAAGTTGTAAAATTTAGTTTAGAAGTTGTTAATAAACGTATACCTGTTATGATTGGTAGTGGTTCTAATGATACTAAGAAGGCTTGTGAATTATCAAAACTTTATTCTAGTATGGGTGCTGATTATTTATTGGTTGTTACACCTTACTATAATAAAACTAATACACCTGGTTTAATTAAGCATTTCGAAATGATTGCTGAAGCAAGTAGTTGTCCTATCGTTTTATATAATGTACCTTCAAGAACAGGTATGAACATTCCTATTCCTGCATATGAAGTATTATGTAAACATCCTAATATTGTAGGTGTTAAGGAAGCTTCAGGAAATATGGATTATACAAATGAAGTATGTAAATATTTAAGCGATGATTTTGTTATGTTATCAGGTAATGATGATATTATTGTTGATATGATTAAAATTGGTGCATCTGGTGTTATAAGTGTTTTAGCTAATATTGCACCTATGAATACTCAACTTATGTGTGAGTATGCATTAAATAAAGATTTTGATAAGGCTTATGATTTACAAAATAGTTTATTAGATGTAGCTAATAGTTTATTTTATGAAACAAATCCAATTCCTGTTAAAGCTGCAATGAATTATTTAGGTTTTAATGTCGGTGGATATCGTATGCCACTATATGAAATGAGTATAGAACCATATAATAAAATGGTTAATGTATTAGATAGTAATAAGGAGTATATTAAGTAATGAAAGTTTGTGTTGTTGGTTATGGTGCAATGGGTAAAATTGTTGCTGAATTATTAGGTGATGAATTACATTCTGTTGTAGCATTAGAATGTGAAAATAAAAAGTTAGATGATACTGATGGTGAATTTGATTGTATTATTGATTTTTCTAGTCCATTTAATTTAGAGATGATTTGTGATTATGCTAGTAAACATAACAAACCTGTAGTTTTCGCTACTACTGGTTATACTGCAGATCAATTATTTAAAATTAAAGAATTATCTAGATATGTTCCTGTATTACAAAGTGCTAATTTTAGTTTAGGAATTAATTTATTAAATAGAATTGTTAAATTAATTACACCTATTTTAAAAGATGACTTTGATATTGAAATAGTAGAGGCTCATCACCATAATAAGGTTGATGCTCCTAGTGGAACAGCTAAAATGTTATTAAATTCTGTTAAGGATTCTACTAATTTTTATGAAGTTAATGGTAGAGTAGGTAATAGTTTAAGAAAACCTAATGAAGTTGGTGTTCATTCAATTAGAGGTGGATCTATTGTTGGTGAACATGATGTTATGTATTGTGGCTTAGATGAAGTTATTACTTTAAAGCATAGTGCATATTCTAAAAGTGTGTTTGCCGTAGGTGCTATTAAGGCTGCAAGATTCCTAGTTGAACAAGAAATTGGTTTTTATACTATGGATGATGTATTATTTAATGACTAATTAATTATACGGTGTTAAAAATATATCATTAAATAATATGTGAGGAGTTTATATTATGAAGAAGTATAATGTAGGTATTCTTGGTGCTACTGGTGCAGTAGGTCAAGAAATGTTAAATGTTTTAAAAGAATTAAATTTTCCAATAAATGAACTTAAGCTTTTTGCAAGTGCAAGAAGTGCTGGAAAGGTTATTGAATATAACGGTAAAGAATATACTATTTTATTAGCTGAAAAAGGTGCATTTAAAGGTTTAGATTATGTGTTGGGTGCTGCAAGTAATGCAGTGGCTATTGAACTTGCAAATGATATAGTTGAAAGTGGTGCAGTTTTTATTGATAATTCAAGTGCTTTTAGAATGGATGAAAATGTTCCATTAATTGTACCTGAAGTAAATGGAGAAGATGCATTTAAACATAAAGGTATTATTTCAAATCCTAATTGTTCAACTATTATAGCTATGGTTGCGGTTAATGGTATTAACAAGCTTTCTAAAATTAAAGCTATTAATGCATCTACTTATCAAGCAACATCTGGTGCAGGTGCTGCTGGTCCAGTTGAATTAAACGAACAAATGAAAGCTGTTATTAATGGTGATGAGATTGTTAATAATGTTTTCCAATATCAAATTGTTGAAAACTTAATTCCTCAAATTGGATCTTTTTTAGAAAATGGTTATACTACTGAAGAAATGAAAATGCAAAATGAAGGTAGAAAAATTATGCATTTACCAGAACTTTTAGTTAACTGTACTTGTGTAAGAGTTCCAGTTGTTAGAAGTCATTCTATTTCATTAACAGTTGTTACTGAAGATAGATTAGATCTTGAAGAAGTTAAAAAATCTATTCAAAATGCTGGTGGTACTAAACTTTATGATGATCCAGCTAATAAGATTTATCCAATGCCTATTATTACATCTAATCAAGATTTAGTTTATGTTGGTAGAATTAGAAGAGATTTAATTAATGAAAATGGTATTAGTATTTGGTGTGCTGGTGACCAAGTAAGAAAGGGAGCTGCTACAAATGCTATTCAAATTATGATGAAGCTTGTAGGGCTTATGTAGGAGGTTCTTATGTTAGTGGTTACTAAATTTGGTGGTTCATCTTTATCATCATCAACTCAATTTCAAAAAGTAAAAAATATTGTAGAAAGTGATGCAAAAAGAAAGATTGTTGTAGTATCAGCTTTAGGTAAAAGAACAAGTGATGATACTAAAATTACAGACTTACTTTATATTTTACATGCACATTTAAAATATAGTGTTCCTTATAGTGATATTTGGGAAATGATTTATTCTAGATATGTTGAAATTAAGGAAAAGTTAAATATTAATTATGATATTGAACAAGATTTATCTGATCTATATTCAGAATTAAATAAAAATATCTCTAAAGACTATTTAGTTTCTAGAGGTGAATTCTTAACTGCAAAGTTAATGAGTGCTTATTTAGGATATGCATTTGTTGATGCTAAAGATGTTTTATTATTTGATTATAATGGTGTTTTAAATGAAGAAAAAACTAATGAATTAGTTAAAGAGGCTTTTGAAAAACATGGTACAATTGTTGTTCCTGGTTTTTATGGTGGTTTTCCAAATGGAGACATTCATTTATTAAGTAGAGGTGGTTCAGATGTAACTGGCTCTATATTAGCTAAATGTCTTCAAGTTTCTTTATATGAAAACTGGACTGATGTATCAGGTGTTTTAGCTGCTGATCCTAGAATCATTGATAGTCCTAAATCAATTAAAGAAATTACATATTCTGAGTTAAGAGAATTATCTTATATGGGTTTCAACGTTTTACATGAAGAAACTATTTTCCCTGTAAGAAGTTTAAATATTCCAATTAACTTAAAAAATACAAATGACCCTTTACATCCAGGTACATTAATTAAAAATGATTGTAAGGATGAAGAAGAATTAATAACTGGTATTGCAGGTAAGAAGGATTTTATTTCTTTTGATATTAAGAAAACACATATGTCAAATGAAATTGGTTTTTTACGTAAAGCATTATCTATATTTGAAAAATATAATGTATCAATTGATCATATACCTTCAGGTATTGATACATTCTCTGTTATTTGTTCAAAAGGAAATGTTTCTAAATATAAATATGAAATTATTTCTGATTTAAAGAATGAGCTTGAAGCAGATGTAATTGTTGATGAAGATTTAGCGTTAGTGGCAATCGTTGGTAGAAATATGCATGGTAAGAGTGGAGTATGTGGTAATATTTTCTCTACATTAGGTTCATTAGGTATTAATGTGAAGATTATTGCACAAGGTCCATCTGAATTAAGTATTATTATTGGTGTTGAAACTAAAGATTATGATAAAGCTTTAAAGTCTTTATATGCTAAATTAGTTGGATAATTATAAAGTAGGAATAGTCCTACTTTTTAATGCTTTTAAAAGGAGAAGGAAAATGAAACATTTATTATTTACTTTAAATGCAATATTGCCAATAATATTACCAATATTATTAGGTTATTTTTTAAAAAGAATTAATTTTTTTAAAGGTGATTTTTTAAATCAAGCTAATAAATTAGTTTTTAAAATATTAATTCCTGTTACATTATTTGTAAACTTATATATGGCTGATTTAAGTCATATAAATTGGGCTTTTGTTGGATTCGGTGCTGCAGCCATTTTATTATTATTTGGTATAGGATTAGTTGTAACTTTATTCTTTAGTGATAAAAGACAAAAGGGTGTTATCTTACAAGCTTGTTTTAGATCTAATTATGCAATTATAGGTATTCCACTAGCTACTTCACTAGGTGGTGCTATTGCAGAAGCAGAGGCTAGTGTTATGGCCGCAATATCAGTACCTTTATTTAATATACTTGCAGTTATTGCATTATCTATATTCTATAAAGAAGAGGATAAAAAGGTTAATGTGAAAGAAGTGTTATTAAATATTGTTAAAAATCCATTAATACTTGGGGTTTTTGCAGGGTTAGCAGTATGTTTAATTAATATGGGTATTACTGCTTTAGGTTTTGATATTGTTAATTTTTTAAATAATGAAGTTGTGTTTATCCCTAAGACATTGAATAATCTTAAAGCATGTATGACCCCAATAGCTTTATTAGTTTTAGGTGCTAAATTTGAATTTACGGCAATAAAGTCTTTATGGAAACATATAACTACTGCAGTAGTTTTAAGATTATTTATTACTCCTGCGATATTCTTAAGCTTAGCTTATCTACTTGGCTTTAGAAGTTCAACTGAATTTGCAATTTTAATTGCATTATTTGCTACACCAATTGCTGTTAGTAGTGTACCTATGACAGCTCAAATGGGTCAAGATGATCAGTTGGCAGGACAAATTGTTGTTTGGACAAGTGCTATATCAGCATTTTCGTTGTTTTTAATTATTTATTTATGTAGTCAAATAGGGATTTTTGCGATATAATAAATAATATGAAATATATTTATTAAAATTTAGGAGGAAATATAAAAATGAAAAAGAACCCAATTAGAACATATAGCTTTTGGTTAAAAGTAGTTGCTGCTGCTTTATTAATTCCATTTGCTTTTGTTATTTTCTTCAGCGAAACTTGGGCTGAATTTATGGTATTAATGATGACTGGTTTAGTTGCTGGTATTTATGCAATAATTAGATTTATTCCATTAATGAAAACATTAAGTAGTGGTAAGGCTAGATTAGTTCATATAGGTGAAATATTAATTCACATAGCTATAGCAGTAGCTTTAGTTTATGGTGCAATAGCGTTAATTACAAATACAGAAGAACAAAAGAATTGGTTTGTTACTTTTGTAAATACAAATTATCGTTTTATTATTGCATTCTTCTTAGTTACTAGAGTTATAGCTTATTTCTGGTGTACAGTTTTATTTAATGAAAAAACTGATAAATCTAAATTCTGGGCACATATTTTATTAATTGTTTTATCATGTGTAATGTGTTCATTATCAAATGTAAAGGCTCAAACAATCGCTATTGTTATTGCGGTTATCGCATTATTATGTGCTGCTGGTTTAATTGTTGATGGTGCTGTAGGTTATGGTAGATATCGTAAATCTTTAGTAAAACCTGAAGAAAAACCAGTAGAAGATGAAAAATCTGAAGAAATCAGTAAGGATGCTCCTACTGATCAAATTATTATTCCAGTTGTTGATGAACCAACTGATTCTGCAATAGTTAACTAATTTTATTAGTTTTCTATAAATATTTATGGGACCTTTTAGGCCTAAAAAATGGAGGAAAAAATGAATAGTAAAAGTATTAAAAGAATGGTAGGTATTGCTTCATTAGCTGCAGTAGTGGTCGTATTACAGTTAATCGCAAACTATATACCAGGACCAGGTGGAGTAAGTATTACTCTTGCTTTAATTCCCTTAGTTATTGGTTCAATAATTTATGGACCAAGTGGAGGGGCAATTTTAGGTGTTATTATGGGCGGTATTATTTTAACTGCACCATCGACAGCTAGTTTTTTAAATGTTAGACCTTTTATTACAGTTATTTTATGTTTAGTCAAAACAGGTGTAGCTGGTTTAGTGAGTGGTTTAGTATTTAAATTATTAAAAAAATATAATTTGATATTAGCAGTTGTTATGGCTAGTGTTTTAGCCCCTATTGTTAATACTGGTATATTTTCTATAGGATGTATGCTATTTTATATGGAAACATTAGCTGAATGGGCTGGTGGAAGTAATGCCATTACATTTTTATTTCTAACTATGATTGGTATAAATTTTATTGTTGAATTTATTATAAACTCAATATTGAGTCCAACAATACTATATATTGTTAAGATTGTTTCTAAAAATTTTAATGTAGGTTCTAATAGTATTGAGTAAAAGAAGAGAGTTGATTTAAATGATTTTATTAACTGATATTGGTAATTCTAATATTGTTCTAGCAATAGTTGAAAATGATAAAATAATTGAAACGTTTAGACTTAAATCTAATGTTGATAAAACATCAGATGAATACTATGTTTCTATTAAATCTATTTTAAAGGAATTTGATATAACTGATGTTATTATTTCATCTGTTGTTCCTGTTATTACTAGTGCGTTAAAGAAAGTTTTTATTAGAATATTTAAAAAAGAACCTATTATTTTAGGTCCTGGAGTTAAAACGGGAGTAATGTTAAAGGTAGATGATCCTAAAACTGTAGGTGCAGATATTATTTGTGATTGTGCTGGTGTTAAAGGATTAGCTAATGAAGCTATTATTGTAGATTTAGGCACTGCCACTAAATATATTTATGTTAAGAATCAAACATTCTATGGTGTAAGTATAGCTCCTGGTGTGAGTGTTTCTATGAGAGCGTTAGTAAATAGTGCCGCACTTTTACCAAGTGTAGAGTTAGTTTGTCCTAAAAAGGTTATTGGTACGTCTACTGTAAATTGTATTCAATCTGGTGTTATTTACGGAGCCGCCGCTCAAGTAGATGGTATGATTGATAGAATTAAAGAAGAAGTTGGTAATCCTAATATTAAGGTTATTGCTACTGGTGGGTTATCTAGTCTTATTGTTCCGTTATGTAAGAATGATATTAAATTAATTGAGGATCTTACATTACTAGGATTATTACAAATTTATAAATTAAATTGTTAGGTGAAAATATGTTTGGATGGATATTATTAGGAATAGTAGTCTTTGTTTTACTAGCTTATATGATATTAGGTTTATTTTTACATCATTCTTTATTCGGTAAAAGATTTACAAAAGATCCAATAATTAAATATTATAGTATCGAAATGTTTGATGGATTAAAGAGTGAACCAATTGATTTTAGCTATAATAAGGGTAAAATAAGAGGAAATATATATTTTTATGATAAAGAAAAGTATAATGGAATCGTTGTGTTTTCTCATGGTATGTTTTCATGTCATCAAGCGTATTTACAAGAAATAGAGTATCTAGCTAAAAATGGTTTTAAAGTTATAGGTTTTGATTATTATGGTGTTGATTTATCAGATGGAAAGAATCTAAGAGGTTTAGGTAATAGTTTAGCTTGTTTAGATAAGGTTGTATTTGAAGTTTTTAAACTATACAAAAATGAAAAGATATTTGTAATGGGACATTCTTGGGGTGGATATGCAAGTTTATGTATTTCTAAATATCATCCTAGATTAAGCGGTGTGGTATGTATGGCTCCTTTTGTTAAGGCTACTAATTTATTAAAGGGTTTAGCTCCACGTGCTTTATATCCTGCGTTACCATTTTTCTTATTAAAGGATTATTTTTCTTGTGGAAGATACATATTTGAAAATGGTATTAATGTTTTAAAAGATACAAATGTCAATGTTATGATCTTACATTCAAAAGATGATCATATGGTTAAATATTATAGTAATACATATTTATTGACTGAATATGTAAAGAAAGACAATGTTAAGTATATGATTTTAAATGGTAAAAAACATAATCCAGATTATTCTAATGAAGCTATTGAATATACAAATAAGGTTTTTTATGAATTAGGTCAAATAACTAATGAAGAAGAAAAACTAGAATATCGTAAATCAATTAATTATCAATTAATGGGTCAATTAGATAGTCAAGTAATGGATAAGATTGTAGAATATTTTAAGGGGTTGTAATCATGAAAAAAGAAGATACAAAATTAGTTAAAATTGTTAAAGTTGTTATAGCTATCTCTGCAGTAGTAGTTCTAGCTATTACAGGTTTATATTTATATGAAATATTTTTTAATCCTGATAATATTTCATTTTTCTCAAAACATTTTGCTATATCAGTTATATTCGTTGTTATTGGTGTATTAGCATTTTTATTACCTATGGTTAATAAAGAAAACATTAAGACAGATGACAAGGGTGATAAGATGATGCCAATAATTGGTATTATGTTATTTATTTGTGCAATATTTAGTTGTATAATGTCATTTATGACAAAATAATAGCGTTCAAATTATTATATATTTATTTACTTAATAGTAATTATATAATATAATTAAATTGCTAGGATGAAGGCCGGGAAGCTCAAATTGTTAGAAGGTTAGTCCAAGAGTAGCTGGTGATGTTGTTCTTACTATTTTGAATAGAACCCTAAAGGCTGCTAAGAGCGGACTTATATGTTGAAGTTTTATGACTTCACGACCATCCTAGCGTTAATATGATATTTTAAAGTGAGTATAACTCACTTTTTTTGTTTCGTTAATCTTTTGACTTCTAAATTAAAAAAGAACTCTAATATTATTTCGAGTTCTTTTTGTGTTGTATTAAATTATTATATTAGTTAATTTATTTGCTTGTAATATTTCATCATACATGAAATAATTTGCAAATCTAATACCTCTAATTGATGTGGTAGTGAAATTATCTGCTAATACTAAATATACTGAATATTCACCGTTTAAATTTGATATATCGATTGATCCAGATAATGTGAATGAATCATCTAATAATGATGAATATGTATTAACTTCATATTTGATTAATTCATTTTCATTTTTTAAAATAATAAATGCAGTTTTTTCTTTGTATAAACCACCAAATCCAACGTTCTTTATATCTAAAGAATAAGTGAATTTATTAGTTAATTTATAATTAAGTTCCTCACATACTAATCTATAACCTAAATGATTGTTAATATAATCAAATTCTGATTTATTTTGATATAATGGATCATTTAAAATTTCAGGATATTTTGAACCATATGGAGTGTTTGCCCATCGTTCGATTACTTCATCATTCCATGCAATGTTTAGATAACTTAGGTTAGTTCTAAACATTTCATTACATGAATGCCATAATTCATTATAATCATTTGGTGTTGAATCTTTAACAACTTCTCCACCATATGGGAATGATTCTAATTTTTCTAAGAAGGTGATTTCTTTTTCTCTATCATCAAATGTTCCTAAATCAGATTTAGAGCCTAAATAACCATCATTAAATAAACCTATACGATTACAATTTTCATAATCAAAGTTTTCAAGATTATCTAAAGTATATCCATAATATTTATAAATGAAATTAGGTTGTCTAACTACAAATTTTATCTTTTCATCTAATATACTTAGGAATTGATCGAATAAAATATTCCATGTAGATTGAGTAGCAATATCACTTGAATGCATTTCACCCCATGGACCTACTAAACCACATTCTAATGCTGTTATAACATCAGTAAATTCATTTAAGACTGGAACAAATTGTGATATATGAGTTTTCATCATATCGATTGAAGGTTCTTTATTTGCGATAACTTTTAAGCTTGTTCCTTCAGGTACATCAGAAGGATATGTGTATGCGAATCTTACGATAGCACAAGCACCTGCATCATCTATCGCTTGTAACATAGATTTTAAGCTATCTAAATAGCTTTCAGTTAATGGCATATCTGCACCGCCTGCTGCAGTAGAGAATACACCTAAATCAAATCTTAAATGTAATAAATTATTACTATATAACTCTGAAGGATTAATTGTACCAGCTGAAGTAGTAGTACCAGTATAAACTTTTGCGTTATAGAATCCACGATCTGGGTTAGCAAATGTTTCATTACTTTCAATATAATTAGCAGTATAAGTTTGATTATTAGGATTATATGAAGCTTCTGGAGTGTAATCTCCTTCATTAGGATTGTTTGGATTAATAAATTCAAATGAATGGAATGTTATAGATTTTTTTACATTTAATTCTGTTTCATTTGGATCTAAATAGAAGAATATTCTAAAACTTGAAGAAGTATTTAATTCTTCTTTTTCAAAGTCTATGATATATTCATAATTGCTTCCCTGTTCGATAGTTGTGTAACCAGTATTAGTTCTTGAACCATTTACATATGTTTCTAAGCATATTTTGAATGTATGAGTAGTACTTAATATAACTTTAACTTGTGAATATTTTGAATCATAACCAGTTATATTTGTATATATTCCAGAGAATCCTGGAGAAGTGCTATATGTGAATGTTTGTTCAACACCTAAACCATTAGTAATAGTGATTGGACCATTAGTAGAGAATTTAGTGTAACTTGGTTTAGATGACAATTCTATCCAATTAGCATAAAGAGTAGTATCAGATATGATTTTATCATTAGCGTAAGCCTTATCTGTGAATGATGAATCATAGAACCATCCTGCAAATATATATCCATCTTCATATAAAACAGGAAGTGGATCAGGTAATTTATAGTCTATTACATTTGCTAAAGAATTACCAATAGCATTATTATTAAATGAGATAATATATTTAGCTTTTTCCCATTTGGCATATAAAGTAATATCTCTTGTGATTTTATCATCTTTGTTGGCTTTAACTGTACAGTCTTCATCATAATACCAACCTATAAAGTTATATCCTGGATATTCTAATGCAGGTAATGAGTTTGGAATTATTAATGTATCAGTAATGTTTTCTGGGTTTGTTCCGTAACCATTACTATTAAATGAAATAGTATAAGTTATTAATTCCCATTTAGCGTATAAAGTAACATCTGAATTAATAGAAGAACCAGGGATGGCTTTAGTCAAAAATTCATCATCCAAATACCAACCTAAGAAATTATAACCATCATCTGTTAATGTAGGTAATGTGTTTGGTAATGATAATACTTCATAATCTGTTTCTATATCACCATGACCATTAGTATCATATGATATGTTATATAATTCTTGCCATTTAGCATATAAAGTGATATCTGAATTAATAGAAGAACCAGGAATAGCTAAGGTTATAAATTCAGGTTCTAAATACCAGCCTAGGAAGTTATATCCGTTATATCTTAACGTAGGTAGTGGATTAGGTAATTCAGTAACGTTTATTAATGAATCAACAATTCCATGACCATTAGTGTTATAAGCGATATCATACAATTCTTGCCATTTAGCATATAAGGTAACATCTGAATTAATAGAAGAACCAGGAATGGCTTCTACAATAAATTCACTGTCTAAGTACCAACCTAAGAAATTGTATCCTTCATCATTTAATTCTGGTAAGTTGATTGGTAATTCTGTAACACCAATTATTGTATTTAAGTCATCATGACCGTTTGTATTGAAAGTTATATCAAATAATTCTTGCCATCTAGCATATAATGTAACATTTTCTGTTAAGTATTGTCCAGGGTATGCTTCGGTAGTAAAAGATTGATCATAATACCAACCTAAGAAGTTATATCCTATTTCTGTTAATGTAGGTAATGGATTAGGTAAATTAGATTGTTCTATTAAGTTGGTTGGTTGTTCACCATGTCCATTTATATTATATGTAATAGAATAAGTAGGATCTGGTTCAGGAATGATTTCCCATTTAGCATATAAGGTAATATCAGATGTAATACCATCACCTTTATTAGCGATATTTGTACATTCTTCATCATAATACCATCCTAAGAATTGATAACCCCCATGTGTTAAATATTCTAAACTATATGGCACTTTTGATACATTTTCTATTGCATTTAAAGTTTGTCCCATTCCATTATTATCAAATGTTATGTTGAATGCGATTTTTTTCCATTTAGCATATAATGTAATATTAGAACTGATAGAAGAACCACTTTCTACAGGAGTAGTAAATTCTTCATCCATATACCATCCTTCGAAACTATAATAATTTTCTGTAAGTTTAGGTAAACTATAAGGTATTCTAGTTGTTTCTGTTATGTTTTCTGGTTGTGTTCCATGATTATTAATGATAAATGAAATAGTATAAGTTTTCTTTTCCCATTTAGCATATAAAGTAACATTGTTTGTTAATTTATCATTAGGATTGGCTGATTTAGTAAAAGATTGATCATAATACCAACCTAAAAAATTGTAATTATCATCTGTTAATGTTGGTAAAACAGATGGTAAGTTAGTTAATTCAGTTAAATTATCAGGTTGTATACCATGATTATTTATTATATATGTAACATTATATTTAGCTACAGTCCATTTAGCAAATAATGTAATATTTGAAGTCATTGTATCATTTGGTTTAGCTAATTTAGTAAATGTTTGATCATAATACCAACCTTCAAAAATGAAACCATCTTCACCTAAGGTTGGTAAAGTAGTTGGTAATTTTACTATACCATTTATTGGATTTACTTTGTTACCATGACCATTATTATTAAATATTATATTATAAGTTTGTTGAACCCATTTTGCATAAATAATAGTATTAGCTTTTAATTCATCATAAGCAAAAACTTTATTACTATATGTTAAATCATAATACCAACCTTCGAATGTGTAACCTGTTTGTTCTAAAACAGGAAGTTCAGTTGGTATTTTATTTATATCTTTTATAGGTTCAGGAGTAGTACCATATGTTGATATAAATGTTAATGTATATACCTCCACAGGACTTTCAGTGGTTGGGACATCAGTAGGATTTGGTGTAGGAGTCTCGGTTTTACTTCCAATTTGAAAAAACGGTAAATTACATGAAGTAAGTCCTAATAGAAGTAAAATTGAAAATATAGTTATTATTATTTTTTTCATAATTTCCTCCTAATTTATCTTTTTAACACTATTACGGATAGTTAATTTACAAGGTACGTATACTTGTTTTGTAATAGTAGTATCACCATTAATTCTATGTAATAATATTTCAGTAGCTAATTTTCCCATTTCTTTTTGTGGAATATTAACAGTTGTTAGTGGAGGAGTTAAATATGCAGCTTCTTCGATATCACTAATTGCAATTACTGAAATATCTTCAGGTATTCTTAAACCTAAAGAATGAATCGCAGCCATAGAAGAAATAGCCATTTGATCACTAGCAACAAATATAGCTGTAGGTTTATCATCTGATTGAAGTAATTTTACAGTTTCATTAAAACATGTATCTCTATGCCATTTACAGTTAATTATCCAATCAGGGTTTATATCTAGATTATTCTTTTGCATAACTCTAAGATATGCTTCAAATCTACCTATATTACTTAGATTATCCTTAACAATATTAGAACCAATGTAAGCTATTTTAGTATGACCACATTCTACTAAGTGAGTAACAGCCTCAACACCAGCATTAAATCTATTGTATCTAATACTATCAATATCATCGTAAGTTGTTTCTATACCTACGATATGTTTGATTTTAGATTTTAAGAAACTGTATGCAGATTCACTAATATTTCCCATAAGTATTAAACCTAATGGATATGTTTGGAATATATTTTCAAAATCATCTGATTCAAAATCTAATTGTGTAAAAGTGAATTGTAAACTTTTACCATATTTTGATAAATGTTCTTGAACACCTGAAGAAATAGTAGAGAAGAAGTTATCTTTATGACCTTCGATTGTTAATCTTTGAATACAACCGATACTATTCTTTTTTGATTTGATAGTTTTGTATGAATCTGGAATATTATACTTTAATGCAGCAATAGCATCATACACCTTATCTTTAGTTTCTTTTGTAGTAGAAAAGCTGGTATCATTGTTAATAATACGTGAAACAGTTGTTATCGAAACACCTGCATATTTGGCAACATCTCTAATAGAAGCCATTATAATCACCTCATTTACTTGTTTACTAAACATATTATATTAAAATTTTATAATTTTTTGCAAAAAATGTCAATATTTCTCTTTTAAAATCAAAAAAAATAGTGTATTATATAAATATAAAAATGAAAACGCTATCTTTTTAGTGAAAAATCAATATGTTTAGTAAACAAAATGAGATTTGTTTAATTAATATATTGTTTTCGATAAACAATTTTTTTCAAATTAAATAAGGAGGAAAAGAAAATGAAAAAGATTAAAATTTTTTCGCTTTTATCAATTTTACTAGCTGTTTTTAGTTTAGTTAGCGTAATTGGTAAGGCAGAAGGTAAGTATACTTTGACTGCTGGTTCTTCAGAAGGAACTGGTTGTACAGTAGAAGGGAACGTAATAACCGCAAGTTCTACTAGAGCGTTTGCAACACTTTCTTTTGCTGACACGGCTGTAGCAAACGGTATAGTTTCATTCAAATATGCTGCTGGAGCAGGATTTGAAAATTTTGATATTACAGCTTTAGGTAAAGATGCTGATGGTGGAGCTCTTTCTGTTTTAGTTGGTGTTGAAGTTCCAAATGGATGGAACTCTAAAAAAGAAGGAAACTATAGTGGATTTGTTATTGTAAATGTTGATATTTCAAGTTATTTAGATGATAAACCATTTGTCACATATAATGCGTTAGAAATAAAAGTTAGATGTCAATCTGGTACTACTTTAGAAATTTTAGATTTTGCTGCTACTTCAGATGGTGTTCATGGTTTCTCAACTGAAGGTGAATCAACTGGTCCTGTTTTACCAGAAGTAAAAGATTTCGAATCATGTGAAATCACTTCATCTGGTGCAACTGTTGATGGCAATGTTTATACATTAGAAGGTGAAAGTGCAAGTATTTATGCTACTTTTGATAATGTTGTTGCTGATTATAAATATATATCAATTAAATATAAATTATCAGATGGTGTAGATTTTGAAACATATGTGTATGCAGTTGATACTAACGGATCAGATACAAGTTTTATTGTAGCTGGTGGAATTTCAGGTGCTTGGAATGCTACTAAAGAAAATTCAATTGGTTATGTTATTGCAACAATCAATGCAAGTAGTTATTTAGGAGGAGCTAGTACATACTGTTATAACAAAATTAAATTATCAGTAACTGGTGCTGTTGGTTCAACAATTGAAATTGCTGGTGTAGAACTTACTAAAGATGGTTTACATCATTTAGCAAGCTATGATCCAGAAACTCCAACTACTTATGCTGAAATTACAAGTTCTAAATCTAATTTAATTTCTGTTAATGCTGAAGGAGATCAAGTTATCACATATGATTCAACTACTAAACCAGGTTGGACAACATTCGATATAGCAGTTAATAATCACAATCCAGAACAAAAGATTTTTGAATTTGTTTATTCATCAAACCAAGATATTGTTATGTGTTTCCAAATTAATGGTAAATACGAAGGGCATCTTTCTTATGATGCAGGAGAAAACAAAGTTGCTACATTAGATTTCTCGAATACAGAAAAATATAAGATGGGTCCAAACTTCACAGTAGAAATTTATTTTGATGCAACTGATGCTGTATTTGGTGAAGAAGCAAAAGTTATTACAGTACATTCATATGGATTTAAATCTCCAGATCCACTTCCAGAAGGATTTATAGTAAAAGATCCAGTTGGTGTTAGTTCAACAGTAAAATACAATGAAGCTGGCTATTGGGATGTTACATATGAAGCTGGTGCATGGAGAAATGTAACTGTTAATTTCTTAAATCATGAAGAAAATTTAGATGCTTTATTAGTTGATTTAGATGTTACTGCATTAACTAATATTGGTTTTAGATTGTATTATAAAGATGCTGAAGGCGTTGAACATTATAAAGATGTTAGAAATCATGGAGCTGGAGAAGGTGTATTTGCTATTGGTGGTCGTCAAACTGTAGTTGCTTACATGGGTGCATTCGGATTAGAAGGATTGGAATTAACTAAAGTTGAATTATGGTTAGATGTTCCAAATGAACATACTACTAATTCAGGTGCTCAAGCTTTTAAATTATATTCTGTGAACATTGTTGATTCTACAACTTTAGATGCTGAGGAATTAGCATTTACAGTTCCTAATGTAGAAGTTACTTATAGTGGTGAAGAACCAACTGTTGCGGTAGAATGTGATGTTGAAGGTTTAACATTCAAACAACAACATTTAGTAGAAGGTAAATGGTATGATGGCATTCCAACAAATGGTGGTACTTATCAAATCCGTACTACTTTCATGGGTTCAGTTGATTACTTATGGAAAGTGGTCGAATCTACATTAATTATTAATAAAGCTGATCAAGAAAATAATGAAGCTAATATTTCAATTGACCAAGAAACTGGTGTTATTACAATTGCTGAAGGTGTAGAAGCTTCATTTACTGAAGACTTTACTGGTGATAGAATCGCAAATGGTGATGTTATTCCATTTGATGTAAATGTATTCTTCCGTATACCTGGTAACTCTAACTATAATGTTTCAGAAGTATTACATAAATCAATTACTAGAAATTTAGCTCAACAAATTGCTTATGAAGTTGAATTGATTGAAGAAAAAATCGCTGGTTATGAAGAAGATTCTAGAATTCAAAAATTAGTTAATCCATTAATTGAAAAAATTAAAGGTGCTCAAGATAAGAGTGATATTGAAATTTATTTAGAAGAATTTAATGAGGATGAATTATCTTCTTTAAAGGAAACTATCGATGCTGAAAGAGCATTAACTAAAGCTCAAAATGAAGCTAAATCTAGTATTGCTGCTTTAATTTTAGGTTATGAAGAAGAAGATAGTATAAAAGCAATCGTTAATCCTATTATTGCTAAAATAGATGCTGCAAAAACTCCTGCTGAAGTTGAAGCTGCAGTTGCTGAATTAAATGTTGAAGTTTTAAATGAAGCAATTGAAGTGGTTATTGCTGCTAGAAACTTAAAAAATGAAAAAGATAGCCAAATTGAATTTATTAATGACTATGTTGGTGAATTTGCTTCTCAAATAAATGTTCAAGCTTATATTGATAGAATTAATCAAGCTACATCTATTGACGAAGTACAAGAAATTGCTGATGAAGCATGTGATTTCATTGATGATCAAAAAGATATTATTGCATTACAACCTACAAAGGATGATGCAATTGAAGAATTAGAAGCAATTGATTTAACAGCATATCGTGATGCTGAAAAAGCAGTTGTAGAAGGTCATATCAATGATGCAAAAACAGCTATTAATGCTGCTACAACACTTGCTGGTGTTGAATCTGCATTAGAAACAGCTAAAACTGCAATCGCTTTAGTTAAAACTGATGCTAATTTAGATGCAGAAGAATTAGATGCTGCTAAGAATGCTGCATATGATGATATTGATGAAGCTGCAGATCCATCTGATTATCAAACAGAAGAACAAACTGAATTAGTTAATATTATTAATAAGGCAAAAGCTGATATTAATGAAGCTACAACTATTGCACAAGTTGAAAGCTTATTAAATGCTGCATTAGAAGATATTGATGCATTATGGACAACTCAAGATTATATTGATAAAGCTGCTAAAGATTTAGCTGATGCTAAATCTGCTGCTAAGGCTGAATTAGATACATATTTAGATAAAGCAAATTATCGTGAAGCACAACATGCTGATATTGATGCTGCAATCGCTGCTGGTAAAGCTGCAATTGATGGTGCAGGTTCAACTGACGTTGTTACATCAGCTATGAATGATGCTAAAGCTGCATTAGATGCAATCAAAACTGATGCTGAATTAGATGCTGAAGAAGCAGAAGCTGCTGCTCAAGCTTTAGCTGCTGCTAAAGAAGCTGCAATCGCTGCTGTAGTTGCTGAAATCGGTAGCTACAATATCGATAAGACTGAATATGTTAATGCTATTAATGCTGCTACATCAACAGATGCTGTTCAAACTGCATTAACTAATGCTAAATCTGATATCGCTACTAAGAAAGCGGCAATCGATGAAGCAAATAAACCTGCTCCTCAACCAACTCCTGAGCCACAACCTCAACCTACTCCAGAACCTTCAAAGAAAGGTTGTAAAGGTAGCTTAGTTGCTTCAATCTTTGGAATGGTTGCATTATTAGGTGCATGTTTAACATTTAAAAGAAAAAAAGATTAATTAGATAATATTTTCCGTCCTTAAAAAAAGGCTGTATACAAAAAAGGTATTACAGCCTTTTTGCCGGGAAATATAGAGCTTAAAAATATATTTGAAAGGATAAAAAATCAATTTTAAGCTTTTAGCTTAATAACTTTTTATATTAATTGGTTTTTGAAAGAAAAATATGAAAAAAATAATATTATTTATCACTACATTAATATTATTTTTATCTTTAACTTCATGTAGAAATAAAGAAGTTCCTTTAGAACTTTTAGATAGTAAAACTATGACTCTATATGTAGGTGAAACTGGACAATTTGATGCTGGTTATGAATATTCAACAAATGATGTTGAGGTTATTGAATTAACTAACAATCAATATCGTACTCTAAAGGAAGGTAGTGCGGTTGTTACAGTTAGAGAAGGTGAAAATAAAATTGGTGTATATTTGATTTCTGTTTACGGTAGAGAAACAGTTGCATTAAAAGATTTATCTCTTGTTAATGCCCCTTCTCATTTAACAAATCAAGAAAAAATTAAATTAGAGTACGCTACAGATCCGGTAAATGCTAATGATTATGATGCAATTGTATGGGAAAGTTCAAATCCTGAAGTTGCAACAATTGATAGAGAAGGTAATGTTAATCCATTAAAATTAGGAGAAGTTACATTTACTTTAACTGCTGTTAATACAAATATTAAAAAAGAATTTAAATTTACAGTAGATCCACGTGAAACAGTATTTAAGTTAAACTATCCAAAAATGGTAGGTATCGTTGGAAATACTGAAAAAGTTTTAGATGTTAAAGTTATTACAGACTTTACATATGATGGTAATGTTACATGGTTCACTGAAGATGAATCAATTGTAAGCATTACACAAGATGGTACAACAACATTCAATAAAGCTGGTACTACTAAAGTAGGTATTAGAGGTGTTATTGGTGGTTCAGATGTTGAATACAAAACAGAAGTTGTTGTATTAGAAGACAATGGTTATGAACTTATTAGAACTCCTGAACAATTACAAGAAATTGGTAACACAAGCGGTGACTATATGTTAGGTAATGATATTGATATGTTAGAAGCCGTATCTGAAGGAGGATCTTTATATAATGATGGTAAAGGATTCATGCCTTTATTCGAAGATGCTAAAAATTCATTCAAAGGTGTATTCGAAGGTAATGGATTCACTATCTATAATATGTACATTAATCGACCAAATGATGTTTTCGTTGCATTTATGAGATATATTTCTGCAGAAGAAGGTAATGAAGGTGTTATTAGACGCTTATCATTCGTTGGTGGTTCTATCACTGGTGGAAACTATACATCTGTATTCCATGCTAATGCAAGTGGTTATGGTAGTGTAGTTAGTGGTGTTAAGGATTGCTATGTAGAAATGTCTTTAAAATCAGTCGGATCATTAAGCTGTTTAGTTGGTAACAACAAAGGTGTGGTTGAAAATTGTATTGTTAACGTAGACTATGAAGCAGAAGGTACAGTGTATCAATTTGCTTTAAATCATACAGGTTTAGAACAAGGTTTAGGTGTATTTAATTGCGTATATATCGGTGAAACTACTGCTAAGGCTGCAAATATTGCTAATGGTGGTAATGTTGGTAAATGCGTAAAAATTACTCTAGATAAGATTGCTACTCATACATTTAAGATGGGTGAAAATTGGTCTTGGGAAAAAGGAAGTTTACCTAAGGTGAAAGGAGTATCTCATGAATAATAGAATTTATAAGAAAATTAGTTTATTTGCTTTATTCGTTGCAGTTGCTCTATTAATATTCACTGGTAATTTTAATGCAAGTGCAGCATACGAACTTGGAAAAGCTCCAGTTGGTGTTGCAGTAACTTATTATGATGATATTGATTCTCGTGGGTTTGCATGGCAAACTTCAACTGAAGTAACAGAATCTCATTTATTAGTAGCTAAAAATGAAGGTACAGAAATTGATTGGAGTTCAATTACTCCAATTGTAGGTAGATATGACGATTTAAATGGTTATAGATGTCATAGAGCTGAGGTTAAAGACTTAGAAGCTGGTAGTTATTTATATAAAGTTGGTGGAAACGGAATATATTCTGATGTAGGTATTTTTGAAGTTGACAATTCAAACGACAATAAATTAAGTTTTACTTACGTTACTGACTCACAAGAAACATCTGCTGCAGGTTTTGAATATTTCAGTAAAACTTTAGATACTGCTATGATGTATAATCCAAACTTTATTGCCTTTGCAGGTGACTTAGTTGATAATTCTCATGCAGGATGGGGTTTAGATTTATCAAAAATCGTTATGGAAGAATGGGTATATTGTTATGAAGCAACTAAAAATGTAACAATGAATATGGCAATGATGAGTGCCGCAGGTAACCATGAAAGAGCTGGATATTCATATGTATATCATAATAATATTGATTATGATAAAGCAGCTTCAACTGGTGGTTATTACTCATTTGATTACGAAAACTTACATATGACAGTTTTAGATTCAAACTGTTTTGAAGATGGCGATGAAGAAACTATAACTAAACAAGTTGAATGGTTAGAACAAGATTTAGCTAATACAACTAAACAATGGAAAGTTGTAATGATGCATATTGGTGCATACTCAACAGGTGATCACTCTAATGATGCATCAGCTATTAGAATTAGAAATATGTTACCTCCAATCTTCGCTAAATATAAAGTGGATTTAGTATTACAAGGTCATGACCATGTTTATACTAGAACATTACCATATTATTATGGTGAAGGTGAAGATGGTAAAACTCCTAATCGTGATGAAGTATTTGTTAAAGAAGATGGTATCAATTGGAGTCAAGAACCAGATGGTACATATTATGTAACAATCAACTATGCAGGTACAAAGAGTTATCCTCCAGTTGATTATGATACTAGTAGAATCTTCCCTGCTAAGAGCCCAATAAGCGGCAAAGTTATGAGTCAACATGTATTAAATCGTATGTTTGCTCATATCGAAATAGATGGCGATAGATTATTAATGAAATCTTATTTAGCAAAAGATGATGGTTCTGATGAATTATACGATTATGTAGCAATTCAAAAGAATACACATACTACATTTATGAATTATGTTGATGAATTAAGTGCTAAAGAATTAACACTTAATGATGCTTTAAAAGTTCAAGGCTTAAAAGAAGCTTATGAAAACTTATCACCACGTGCTTTAAATTACGTGGCTCCTGAATCAATTCAAAAATACAATAACTTACTTACAAGTTATAATTTGGTTGATAATTTAGCTGCATATAACGTTATTGAATCAATCAAAAAATTAGATGTAACTACATATGGTGAAACATTCTTAACAGATTATAAAGAAGCTTGTAAAGGTTATTACAGTTTAACTGAAGCTCAAAAAGCTTTAGTTACTAATACTGATTTATTATTAAGTATTAAAGGTAAATTAGCTAATATTGAAGAAGAAATGACTAGAAAATATCTAGTTGAGGGTGCTCAAAAATTAATTGATGCCATTCCAAATGCTGAAAATCAAGAAGAAGCTAGATTAATTGCTAAAGCTGCTTATGATTTATTAGATGAAGAAGGAAAAGCTTTAATTCAAAATGCTGATTTATTAAATCAACCAGAACCTGCTAAAAAAGGTTGTAAAGGTAGTATTTATGCTCCTATGGCATCTATAGTACTTTTAGGTGGCGTTATAATTTTATCTCGTAGAAGAAGAGGTGATTATAATGAAGAAAATTAAAATATTAATTGCATTAGCAATCTTCTCAATTGTATTTATTAATTTATTACCAGCAAGTGCTGCATCAAATGATATTCATGTTGGTACTAACGTTCAAAACTCTGTTTATACTTTAAGTGAAACAGTTATTGATGAAGAAACAAATAAAGTTGCTTATCAAAAGATTTCTTATAGTAAAAACACTTATCAAACTATGTTATGTACTAAATTAGATGCTGCTGGTAGTAGTATTGAAGTAAGTGATGATGCTCAATATGTATTTTTACCAGCTCGTTACTTAAAATTAACTGATAATACATCATTATCAATCAAGTATAAAAACACTGGTGTTGAAAAGATTTATTTACATGCTGAATATAATGCGGGTATTAGTAAAGGTGGCGTTGACTATAACGGTGGTATTACATTCGTTTGTGTTAATGTTTTATCAACTGATCCAAATGAAGCATGGAACGTAACACAAGGTAAGTCTGTTGATGGTTATGATGTTGCTACAATTTTATTTGGTAATTATACAAAAGCAATCAATGACTTCTTATTAACTGGCTTTAGATTATATTTTGATTATGGTAATGCTGTATCAGAAGAACGTTCATTTGAAATTTATGGATATGAAGTTCATGAACAAGGACAAGTAGTAAACTTTACTTCTGATCCACGTCCAACTAGATATGCTAAATTAACTAGTGAAGATGTAGAAATTAAAAATAATAGTTTTACAGTTAATAATTCTGCAACTGTATCAGCTAAGATTTTAGAATTTAGACCTGAAGCATACAAAACATCTATTAGTTTTAATTTAAGTGATACAGCTAATATTGATTTTAAATTAGATGATGTATCTGTATTAAATAAAACATATGGTAAAGGTTCTCATACTGCAACATTTGATTTAAATGCGGAAAGTTATTCTAAACTAGATATGGTATTTACAGGAAATGTAGATGTAAAGATTACTAAGATGGAATTTAAATCTCCAGCTAGTATTGATACATTAAGCGGTAGTGGTTATACAATCACTGAAGAAGATGGTGTATTAACTGCCAAATATAATTACATTAAATCTTGGAATAGTTTAAAAGGTGCTATTCGTAATTACAATGATGATTACAAATATTTATATTTAGAATTTACAATTGATTCTCCAATTGTATTAGGTGTATATGTTAATGATGCTGCAATTCGTAGTCATTATGAATATTCTGATCCATTAACAGTTGGTGAACACAAATTAACTTTAGATGTTACTGAATTTGATTTATTAGATGGTGAATTAAGAATTTACCTAGATGGTGGTGAACCAGATGCCAATAATAATGTTGGGCCTGAAAAAACAATTGTATTTAATAAAGTTCAATTATTAAGAGATATCGATTTACCTAAATCAGAAATTACAGTTGCTGAAAAATTTGAATTCAATTATGATGGATTAGCTCATGGTGCAAGTGGTGCTACAGTTACACCTGCATTAGCATTAACTTATGAATATAAATTAGCTGGTGCTGATGATAGTGAATATACAACTACTAAACCTGTAAATGCTGGTAAATATGTTGTTAGAGTAAGTTCTCCATTTGCCGAAATTGCAGGAAATGTATATGGATTAACTTATGCATATTCAACACTAATAATTAATAAAGCTAACACTTCTAAACCAACTGCGAATGTTGTTGAATTAAATTTTGATAACAACACAATTGGCTATGATGATGAAGTATTTATCGTAAGTGCTGATGAAGCTTTCACTAAAATTATCAAAAATGGTGGATACATTGGTAATGCTTCTAAATTATATATAAAATATTTTGAAAGTGAAAATTATAACGAAAGTGAAACATTTGAATATGTTTTACCAAAAGAAGAAAAATTCAATGTTAATATTGATTATGTTTCAGAAAAAACAGTAGAAGTAATTCCTTCAACTGTTGAATATAGTAATGATGGTATTAATTGGATTAGTGGTATTGGTGAAACAATTGATATTGAACCAAATATCATTTATATTTTTAGAACTAAGTCAACTGTTTCTAGTTTCGCAAGTGAAAGTACATATTTATCTGTTACACGTCCTATTGTTGAAGCATCTTTATTAGAATTAGATAAGACAAGAGCTACTAGTATTACGATGGTTCCTGTTGAAGGTGCTGAATATAGATTAGCAGATGGAAATTGGCAAGATTCAAATGTTTTTGAAAATTTAACTTATAAAGATTTAGAAGAAGTATTAATGCGTATTAAAGCTAAAGATGGTTCATATGCTTCAATTGAAATTAGTATTATTATTGAAGTTGGTAGAGGAGTAAATAGACCTGCTCAATTAGTTGAACTTCCTACTGACGAAAATATTGAACAAAATCCAAGCGAAACACCAGAAGAAAATCCAACTGAAGGTGATTCTAATATTGATGATTCTGAAGAAATTCAAACTTTACCTGAACATACATTTGTTGCAACTACATACGCTGAATTAAAATCAGCTGTTAATGGTTCAAATGCATATTTAACTACAGTATATGTTAAAGGTGAAATTGTATTAACTGGTGATTTAAATATTTCTGGTAAAGTTCATTTAATTGGTGAAGAAAATGCGTCAATTAAATTTGAAAATGGTACAGATAAAAATACTATTTATAATTCAGTAAATTCTGAAATTACTTTTGAAAATATTAAGATGGTTAGAACTATCTATGATAGTACTGAAGGTTACTTATTTAGACTACATAGTAATGGTTTAGTATGGTTCGTTAATTGTGAATTTGATGTAGTTACATTACCATCATACGATCAACAATTTGACCGTGTAACTTATGTACCTGGTGGTGGAAAAGTAACAGTTTATTTCGATAACTGTGAATTTAATACAGAAGCTTGTTTCTATAGAGGTACATTAGTATTCTTAAACAGTGATGCAGATAAATTACCTGTTACTGGTGGTTCTGCAGTTGTATGCGACTTTAGAAAATTTAAGGTTGATATGTTAGCTCATACGTTATCATTCCAAGGTAAAATTGGAGTAAGTACTGAAGAAGATTTCTCAATTTTATTCGAAAGTGGTAGTGTATTTGAACCAAATACTACTTACTATATCACAGATGGTACTAATGTAGTTACTTATACAACTCCAGATGTACAATTAGCTAAACCTACAATTAAAAACATTTTAATTGATTATAAAAATGAAACAATTTCATTTGAAAGTAAATATTTAGTAAGTAAAAATGCTGAATTTACAGATTTAGTTACTAGTGGTTCAAGTGTAGTTCCAGGAATGACTTTATATATTAAAGAAGTTGCAACTGGAATTTATATGGACAGTGAAGTAGCTATTATAACAATTCCATCAAGACCTACAACACCTAAATTAGTAAGTGTTTATGAATGTACATTCGGTTTCGTTATGGAATATTATCCTAATGCTGAGTACAAGATTGATGGTGAATATCAACAATCTCCTGTATTTGTAGGATTAGAAAGTGGAAAAACATATACAGTTACAATTCGCTTAGAAGCGACTGAAAGCTCATTCGCTTCTGAAGTTTATCAAGTACAAGTAACTTTAAAGTAATAAAAGAAGGTGTTTAAAATGGGAATTAAAACTGTAGCCGTTGTAGGCTTAGGTGCAAGGGGTCACCATACTTATGCTAAGTATCAACATTTATTTCCAGAAAGAATGAAAATAGTTGCTATTGCTGATACAAACCCTGAAAAAGTAGAAATTTGTAAAAAAGAATTTGATGTTAAAGATGAAATGTGTTTCTCTAGTGCTATGGATTTATTAAAACAAGATAGATTAGCTGATGTAGTAATCATTGCTACTCAAGATGGAGATCACAGAGAACATACATTAGAAGCTTTAGAAAAAGGTTATGAAATTTTATTAGAAAAACCAATTTCAAATGATCCAATGGATTGTATTGAAATTAGAGATAAAGCTTTAGAAAAAGGTAAAAACATTACAGTATGTCATGTATTAAGATATACAATGTTCTATAAAAAAATTAAAGAAGCAATCGTTGATAAGATTATCGGTGATGTAGTAAGTGTTCAAGCAATTGAAAATGTTGGATATTGGCATCAAGCTCACAGTTTCGTTAGAGGTAACTGGAGTAATAGTAATGAAACAAGTCCAATGATCTTACAAAAATGTTGTCATGACTTTGATATCTTAAACTGGTTAATTGGTAAAAAATGTATTTCATTAAATTCATATGGTTCTTTGAAATTCTTTAATGAAAAGAACGCTCCTGAAGGAAGTACAGAACGTTGCTTCAATTGTAAGGCTAAAGATAAATGTCCTTATGATGCTTATAAAATTTATATTACTAACGACAATGGTATTGCAAATGGTAATACAGATTGGCCAGTAAATATTATTAAAGAAAATCCTACTTTAGATTCTGTTAAAGAAGAATTAAAAACTAGCAGATATGGTAGATGTGTATTTAGATGTAATAATAATGTAGTTGATCATCAAATTGTAAATATGCAATATGAAGATGATATTACAGTTCAATTAACAATGTGCGGTTTCACAAAAGATATGTCTCGTTATGTTAAAGTAATGGGTACAATGGGTGAAATAATCGCTGACCAAGCTTTAAACATTGTTAGAATTAGAACATTTGATGGACAAGAAATTATTCATGATATTAACCAATTAGCAGATGACTTATCAGGTCATGGTGGTGGAGATAACCAAATGATGACTGATATGTTTATGGCTATTGACAATCAATCTACTACTGATTCAAATATCGTAGATTCAATTTCAAGTCATATGCAAGCATTTGCTGCAGAATACTCAAGAACTCATGGTGGTGTAAATATCACTATTGATGAATATGAAAAAATCGTAAAAAAATAGGAGGAAAAAATGAAAAGAAAGTTATTTCTTTTAACAGCCTTACTAATGTTTATATTATGTGTTGGCTGTGCTCAAAGAGGAACAAAAGATAAAATAAGTATCTTCAGTAGACCTACAGTAGAAAGAACTCCTGGAAAAAGAAAAGATTGGAATGATGTATCAAGCTTTGTTTGTTATTATGGCGAATTTGATATTGAATTCCAAAGTCAATTTGATGTTGTAATTATGCACTCAACTGTTTTATATGGTGATCCAGATGCGAAAGCAAAAGTTCAAGCATTAAAAGATGCTGGATGTTGGATTGTATCATATATTACTATTGGTGAAGATGATTCATTAGAAGTAGCTGATGGATTAGGTGAAGGTGGATATGCATCATATTATGTATATGAAAATGGTTCACCAAAACCTAATACTAACTGGAACTCATATTTCGTAGATGCTGGTAATCCAGTATGGCAAGCTAAAATAATTAATGAAACAAAACAAATTTTAGATTATGGTGTTGATGGTATCTTCATGGATACATTAGATACAGTAGATATCGCAACATATACTCTTCCAGGTATGGCGGATTTAGTTAAAAACTTAAAAACTACTTATCCAGAAGCAAAATTAGTTGCAAACCGTGGTTTTACCGCATTACCATATATTTCACAATATATTGATGGTTTAATGTTTGAAAGTTTCAATACAACTTATAATTTTGAAGAAGGTAAAGTTTCAGACTTAACTGAAGAATCAAAAGAATGGAATGAAGATATAGCTTGTAACGTCATTAACTCAGTTAGAAGATATGATTATTTCCCTGTATTTGCATTAGATTATGTAAATGAATATGAATATGATTATATGCCACAAAGTATTTATGATCGTAGTTGGCAATATGATTTCATTCCATATTCTACATATGATATAGGTTTAGGTACTGTATGTTATCCAAAAGATGCTAACGGAAACATGGTTAAACCTCAATCTAACCGTGGTGAATTAGCGTTAAGCAAATTAGCTTCAGGTGACTTAGAAGGATTTAATGGTGATAAGTCTAAGAACAACCTTGCATATGTTGAAAATGGTGTTAGTGTTACAGTTGATTCAACATTCGGTGGATATAACACTAAAGCTCTTAATGATGCTTGGTATGCAACAGATGAAAATCACGTTCAATCTAACTGGTCTAAGGAATCTTGGGCAAGTAGTGATAATAGACAAGTTGATCACTGGATTGAGTTTGAATGGAAAGAAGCTCAAGAAATTTCTCAAGTTATTGTTCACTGGGCAAATGATAATGGTACTTATTATCAACCTAAGAAAGCAATCGTCCAAGCATGGATTGATGGTGCATGGGTAGATGTTTCTACAGTTACAAATGACCCATATGAAGGTGAAGAAGATAATAGAGCATTCGAAACTACATGGTCATTTGAATTTGATGCAGTTACAACTACTAAGATTAGAGTTGTTCAACCTAAGGGTTGTGGTGCACATGATAAGTTTAACGACCCAGTTAGACCTGGTATCATGTGGGTAAGTGAAGTAGAAATTTATAAGGAGATACATGAATATGAATAAGAAAATATTAGCTGGCTTAATGGGTTTAGGTTTAGTATTTAGTGCAGCATCTTGTGAAAGATATGTACCTACTTTTGAATATGAACCTACAAATCCAGGGCAATTACAAGCTCCAAGTGTAGATAGAAAATCAGAAGATTATCGTAAAAAATACGCAACATTAGAACGCTATGAAGAAACAGTTACATTAGATGTTGCTGTATGTCAATTTGAATTAGAAGCAGGTGTTAAAAAAGGAACTACTCCTGAAAACCAAACTTTTAATAGAATTGCTAAAGAAGTATTAAACATCGACTTAAATTATGTTGTAGTTGGTAACAGTACAACATATGATCAAAAATTAAGTTTATATATCGCATCTGGTAAAACTCCAGATATGTTCTATACAACTAACTCATCATTATATTCTCAATTATTAGAAGATGGTAAATTAGCTGATTTATCTGATTCATTCTGGTATTTAAATGATGAATTACAAGAAAACTATTTAGAATATTTCAAAGAATTATTACCTACAACTATGAAGGATAATAAGTTATATAGTTTCCCAACAATTACTAACACATATACATCTGCTCAAAGATTATATGTACGTCAAGACTGGTTAGATATCGTTGGTATGAAAGCTCCTACAACAATGGAAGAATTTAAAGCTGTTGGTCAAGCATTCGTAGATAATAAAGAAAAGATTGCTTCTCAAACAGGTGTTGATGCAAAACGTATTATTCCATTTACAATGAATAAAGAATTAACATGGTCTGGTTCATATTCAGTTGAAGGTTTCTTAAACTGTTATGGTACAAGTATTAACTCATATTTTGAAGGTGAAGATGGTGAATTATATTATTCAAATACATCTGAAGCTACTAAAAATGCTTTAGCAGATTTAAGAGATATGTATTCAAAAGGTATATTAGATAAAGAATTCTTATCTAAGTCAGCTGAACAAATTCAAGCAAATATTAAAGCTGGTTATGTAGGTATGGCATTCGGTGAATGGTGGATGGCTAAAGACGTATTAGATGAATGTGTATCTAATAAAGAAGGTTCTAACTGGACATGGGTTAACATTCCTTCAGCTGCAGGTGTAGAAGCTAAACCAATCGTTAAGAGTGTTGGTGTTGGTGGTTACAACTTAGTAAGTAAAGATTGTGCTCATCCAGAAGCTGCTGCAAGATTAATCAACTTATTCTATGATATTTACTATAGTGATGATGCACAAGATAGATATGGTGATTTAGTATTACCAAGTAATGGTTTCTACTATCAATTCGTTCCTATTAAATTATGGGATGGTATTGCATCAATTAGAGAATATTATCGTGTTCAAGAAGTATTTGAAAACTTATATAAATTAGGTTTTGATCCAGCTGATTATGTTGATGCTACAACATATGAAAAGAACACTATTCTTCAACAAGTTACAACTGCAGAAGCAACAGATTATCTAGTTTCTGTAGATGGTGGTAAGTCAAATATTATTAATCGTGATGTAATTGCTGCAATTAATAATAATCCAGCTTGGAAAGCAGAATTTGACAAATTACGTAGTCGTGAAAAGACATTACACTTTGTAGATGGTTATCCATACTTTGTAGCTTATAAAGATGGTAAGAAATTATCTGAAATGTCAAAAGCTGAAAAACGTGGTTGGGGTATTTATCATGAAATGATTGATAGTACTGGTGGTTATGCATACGTAGTAGAATTAACAGAAGGAAAATCTCCAGTTAAATTCGATTGTTTCTATGGTGCTAACTTATCTTCAATGATGGAATATTCAGAATATATTTCAACTCAAACAAATGCAATGTTTACAAAAATTATTACTGGCGAAATGGATATTAAAGATTTCGATAAGAAATATGTAAAGGGAGTATTTGAAAATAACGGTGGTCCAACAATCATGGCACAAGTTAATGCTTGGTATGATTCTCATGACATCGATTATGACAATGTTTACGCTTTAGTTAAATAGTTAGGAGTGGTATTATGGAAAATGTTAATACAGGAGGAAAAAAATCTCGTCATAAGCTAAAAGCACAGTTAAGTATGCATTCTATGATGATACCTGCAATTTTATTTGCGATAGTATTCTTCCTATTCCCATTAGTGGGATTGGTTATGGCATTCCAAGATTATTCACCTTCAAAAGGTTTCTTTCATTCACAATTTGTAGATATATATAATTTTACTAAATTATTTAATCGTCCAGATTTTGGACAAGCTATTATTAACACAGTAGTAATAGCATTAGCTAAAATTGTAGCTATAACAGTATTTAGTATTATTATTGCATTATTAATTAATGAAGTTCAAAATAAGGTTTTAAAGAAGATTATTCAAACGGTAATCTTCTTACCTTACTTCCTATCATGGGCGTTAATTGGTAATGTGTTTGTAGAATTGTTCTCACAAACTGGTACAGTTAACTATTTCTTGTCTTTCTTAGGAATTGAAGGAGAATATTGGATAACTTCTAATAAGTGGTTTAGAGCTATTATTGTTGCAACTGATTTATGGAAAAACCTAGGTTATCAAGTAGTAGTATTCTTAGCTGCAATCACATCAATTAATTCTAATTTATATGAGGCAGCAGAAATTGATGGTGCTGGTTATTGGCAAAAATGTAGATATATTACAGTTCCAGGCATCAAACCTATGATTATATTAATGAGTATTTTAAATATCGGAAATATTATGAATGCTGGTTTTGAACAAATTTTAGTTATGTACAACCCAAGTGTTTATCAAACTGGTGATATCCTAGATACAATGGGTTATCGTATAGGTTTATTAGGCTTAGATTATTCAATGGGTACTGCAATTGGATTGTTCAAGGCTGTTATTAGCTGTATATGCTTTATTGTAGCATACAGAATAGCATTTAAAGTATCTGATTATAGATTGTTCTAGGAGGTGTGAAGATGAAAGAAAAAGTAGTTGTAAAACCACATAAAAGAAAAGAATCTTTAAGTAGAAGAATATTCTTAGCTTGTAATGCGACATTCTTATGCATCTTTGCGTTAATATGTTTAGTACCATTCTTCAACCTTTTAGCAATTTCGTTATCAGATTCTGCATCAGTAGATGCTGGTAATGTTGGTTTATTACCTGTTAATTTAAACTTTACTGCTTACAAATTCTTATTCCAAAAAAGAGAATTCTGGAAAGCATTTGGTATTTCTCTTATTAGAGTATTATTAGGTACTGTTATATCTTTAGCTATTAATATATTAGCTGCATATCCTTTATCTAGAACTAAGAAATACTTTAAAGGTAGACAAGTATATGTAATTATATTAATTGTTACAATGTTCTTTAATGGTGGTATTGTACCAACTTATATTATCATTTCTAAATTAGGTATGATGAATTCTATTTGGGCATTAGTATTACCAACAGCATTAAATGCATGGAACATAGTATTATTAATTAGTTTCTTCCGTGAAGTGCCTAATGAACTTATAGAAGCAGCAGAGATAGATGGTGCTGGTCAATATCAAATATTATTTAAAGTTGTTTTACCAATTTCATTACCTGCTTTAGCAACTGTAACTTTATTTACAGTGGTAGCACATTGGAACAACTGGTTTGATGGATATATGTATATGAATCCTAATAAGTATCCTCTTCAAACATATATTTACAATATGATTAATGAAGTTAATCAATTACAACAAAACCCTAATTTAAGTCCAGAACAACAAGAGTTATTGGCTTCATTACCGGGTAAAACTTTAAGAAGTGCACAAATCTTTATTGCGATGTTACCTATCATGATGGTTTATCCTTTCGTACAAAAGTACTTTATAAAAGGATTAACTCAAGGTGGGGTAAAAGAATAGTATGGAGGCTATGATGAAAAGATTATTAAAATTAATAACTATGTTTACATTATGCCTTTCTGTTTTATTAGTCTTCACTGCATGTAATAAATATGAATTCCCATATTTAGATATGATTGAAAGACCTGCTGATATTCCACCTCTTGCTGATTTAGAGTATGTGAAATATCCTGAAAAGCCAGCTGACATTACAGTTGGACAAGGTCAAGGTATGCCAGTAGTTGGTAATGTAACTACTACAAGTGAAAATTATGAAATCGAACAAGCAAATGGTAAAATTACAATAAAATTTAATGAAGTAGCAAAATGGGATTATATTTATATTCCAATTTCTAACTTCAATAAAGAATATCAAAATATTAAATTTACTGCTACAGGTACTAATATTCAAAAAGTTTCAGTTTCAGCTTTATATGCTGAAATGTCTGAAACAGGTAATCCAGCTGTAACAGTATTAAATCATGATGTAGGTGATACAGAACAATACTACATTATGCAATTAGGTAAAACTAGAATAGTAGACAAATCTTATTATCCTTTAGATGAATATTTAGGTACTAAGACTGTTTATGGTTTATGTTTATTTATTGACTCAAATCCAAGTCAAAATATTATTAATAAAAATACTGAAAAAGAAAGTGTATTTGAAATCACTGCAATTGACTTTTTGAAAGATGGAGATCCAGCAATTAAAGAAGTTTATGTACAACCAAGTATTAATGTAGGCTTCTGTGATGGTGGTTTTGCAATCGAAGAAAAAGCAGATGATGCTGGTTATAATATTACAAAATATGATAACGCATTATTATATGAATGTGCTACATTAGCAGTTAGTAACTATTCAAGTGCTTATACAACATTAGATATTAAATTTAATACTACTAATGTTAAACAATTAACAATTGAATTACAAATTTCAGGTGGTTTATCTAACTGGGCTGAAAATGTAACAGTTTATCAATCTAATTTAACTGATGGTGAACATGAAGCTAATATTGATTTTTCAATGACACAACCTAATGATAAAAATACTTGGGATGTAGTAGCTGGATATTATGTTAAAAACTATAAAATCATTGGTATTAAATTCTATGTTGATACAATTGATCCAAACGGTTTAATTGCTGAAGAATCATACATTGATATTAGTGAAATTGGCTTTGTAAGAGTTGAACAAGAAGGTACTTCAATTGGTAAAGGTTGGAATGCCGCTTCAAGTAATATCGTTATTGGTGAAGATTTAGCTGTTGGTGGTATTGGTTCAATTACTTATAATTGGCATGAATCTTGGGATTATTTAGCTATGCCTGTAGTTAATTATACAACAGCTGAAAAATTAACTGTAGAATTCCAAGCTAGTGAAGAATTAGCATACTTTGGTGTTGCTTTAGGCTGTGCATCATTCCCATTAGGAGAATTAGTATTAAAGAGCTGTCATGATGATATTTTAACACCTGCAGATAAAATGAATAATGCAGAGGGCACTATTGAATCTATTGAATTTGATGAAGAAAATTTAATTTATAAAATTACATTTGATTTTACGAACGCAATTGAAGTAGAACAATATGATGGTAAGAGAGTTAATGAAATGACTATTACTCAATTAAGATTCTACTTTACTGATCCATATGGTGATGATATTTTTGATGGTACTCGTACTATTAGATTTATTAACGTAAGTTTTGAATAATATGAGAAGATTTGCATTAGAAGACTTATATAAGTTCTTGCAAATCCCCGAAAGTGAAATAGCTAAATTCTTTGATATACAAATGGATATGGATATTATGAAAATTAAAAAGATGTTTTACGAAGATGAAGATGGATTCTTTGAATATCTTGAAAATAATCATAAAGAAGATTATCTAGAAAAATTATATATATATTTGAATTTAGCTGTTGATCTTTATTATAAATATCTTGAATTGAATATTGATATCAATATTTACTTTGATACAATCGATGATCTTAGAATTTGGATTAACAACTGTGTTTTAGAAAACAATATCTATGGTTTAGCTGAAGTTTATTGGTTAAATGAGCATTTAAGAATGAGATTATTTAAATTAGGAAGATTACAATTCCAAAAAAGAGAAGCTTCAGAATTTATGGATTTAATCAAAGAAGCGAAATTAGATAATCGTATTAAACGTGATTATTTCTATTTTGTTCATATACCTGAAGGTGAGAGACTAACTCATGATTTAGTTGTTGATTCATATTTGAAAGCTAAAGAATTTTTTAAAGATGAAATGATCTTTGCATGTGAATCTTGGATGTTATCTGATTTATTAGATTTAGTTTTTGATAAAGATTCTAATATCATGCAATTTAAGAAAGATTATATTGTTTTAGAACATAGATTAGATTCTAATCATATCGTAAGATATTTACGAAAAGGTTCTAAAGCGTATGAAAAAGTAATTCAATTAGAACAAGATGGAGTTTTAATTGGTGAAGCTTTTGGTATTTGTTTAGATTATATAAGTAAATAGTAAAAGTAAAATTTAATAATTAAAGTATTTAATTTGTTTAAATAACTTTGGAGGAAATAAATATGGCAAATTTATTCGATGTAATGGCTAAATTTCAAGTAGAAGGTAATATTAAGTCTGTTGAACCATATGGTAGTGGACATATCAACGTTACTTATTTAGCTGTTACTGATAAAAAAAGATATATTTTACAAAAAATTAATAATAATTTATTTACAAGTGTAGATAAGTTAATGAATAATATTTATTTAGTTACAGAACATGTAAAAAATAAATGTCCTGAAAAAACAGTATTAACATTAGTTAAAACTGTAGAAGGTAAACCATTTTTAGCTATTGATGGTGAATATTACCGTGTATATGATTTTATTGAAGAATCTGTATGTTTACAAATTCCACATAACACTAGTGAATTTTATGAAAGTGCAGTAGCATTTGGTGATTTTACTAATATGTTAAGTGATTTTGATGCTACACAGTTATATGAAATTTTACCTAATTTCCATAATACTGTACAAAGATTTAAAAACTTTGAAGTTGCATTAAAAAACAATTTATCTGGTAGAGCTCATTTAGCAGAGGATGAAATTAACTTTGCTTTAGCTAGAAAAGGAATTACAAGTAAAATTGTAGATTTAATCGCAAGTGGAAAAATGCCACTTAAGGTTACTCACAATGATACAAAATTAAACAATGTATTATTACATCAAGACACATTAAAAGGGTTAGCTGTTATTGATTTAGATACAGTAATGCCTGGTAGTGTATGCTATGACTTTGGTGATTCAATTAGATTTGGATGTAATTCTTCATATGAAGATGAAGAAGATTTATCAAAAGTATACTTTAAAATGGATATGTTTGAAGCATATGTTAAAGGTTATTTGTCAAGTATGAGTGATATTACTGAGGTTGAAAAAGAATGCTTAGTTGATGGTGCTATATTAATGACATTTGAATGTGGTATCCGTTTCTTAAGTGACTTCTTAGATGGTGATACATACTTTAAAACTACAAAAGTTAATCATAACTTATTTAGATGTAGAACACAATTTAAATTAGTTAGTGAAATGGAAAAAAATAGAGAATTAATGTTAGAAATCGTTAGAAAATACTAGAAAAGAGATATTTGGTTATGAACAGTAGTAATATTAAGAATTTAATTAATTACGCATATGAACATTTAGATTTAAATCCATATGATGAACTATATGTAAGAAATAGATTATTAGAAGCATGTTTTATGGAAGAATATGATGATAATATTTCTGTGGAAAATTTAATTGAGGTTAAAGGTTTAGATTTTCCAGATCCAATTATTAATCCTATATTAGATGAATTAATTGAAACTGGCAAAATAACTGAATCAGAAAGAGAATATTATTTATGTAAAATCATGGATATTATTTCTTTAAAACCAAGTGAAATTGAATCGAAATTTAAACAAATATGCCAAACTAGTTCGTCAGATGCATTTAAATGGTTACATTCTTATAGTGAACATAATAGTTATATTAAATTGAGTGATATTAGAAAAAATATGATGTGGAATGTAGAAGATGAAAAAGGCGGTTTAGTAATAACAATAAACCTTAGTAAGCCTGAAAAGTCTAATAGCGATGTTAAAAAAGCTTTAACAAGTGCTCCTAAATATCCAAAATGTGTTATTTGTCCAGAAAATATGGGATATGCAGGGCATGGTACTACACGTCAAAATTTAAGAGGTCACAATATTACTTTAGGTGGAGATCCTTGGTTTTGGCAATTTTCTCCATATGCATATTTCAATGAACATGGTATAGCAATTAATGCTAAACATACTCCTATGGTTGTTGAAGAAAAAAATATTACTAATGTTTTAGATTTTATTGATTATGTTCCTGAATATTTTATAGGATTTAACGCTGCATTACCTATTATTGGTGGTTCTATTTTAGCACATGACCATTATCAAGGTGGTAGATGTACACTTCCTATTTTTAAATCTAAAGATAAATACGTATTTAACTACTCAAAATACCCAAATGTTAAAATTAGTATTTTAAATTGGTACAATAGTGTGGTAAGATTAGAAAGTACATCACGTGATGAAGTAGAAGCTGTAGGTCAATTATTAGTTAATACTTGGAAAAAATACGATGATGTAGAAAATGGTATTATCGCTAAAACTGATGTACAACATAGTTCTATTACTTGTATTTGCCGCTATGAAGGTAAGTATATAATGGATTTAATATTAAGAAATAACGCAGTAAGTGAAGAACATCCTGATGGAGTGTTCCATGCTCATGCTGAATATCATAATATTAAAAAAGAAGCAATTGGTTTAATTGAGGCTGGTGGTATGTTTATTTTACCTGCTAGACTTAAACGCCAATTAGGTGAAATAAGTGTTTTACTACAATCTGAAAATGTTAATTTAGATGAATTAGCTTTAGATATGAAAGTTCATAAAGATATGATTGAAAGATTAATTAAAGAAAATGGTTTAGGACTTAAAGAAGAAACTGCTAATGAAGTTATTAAATTAGAAATTGAAAGAATTTGTAGAGAAATCTTATATAACACTGCTGTTTATAAAGATAATGAATCAGGAACAAAAGGATTTATTAATTATTTAAATTCTATTGGTTTTGATTTAGTATAATGGAAGGAGAAATAATATGAAGACAATATTAGTAACTGGTGGAGCTGGTTATATCGGTTCACATACATGTGTTGAATTATTACAAAAAGATTATAATGTAGTTGTTGCAGACAACTTCTCAAACTCATGTATGGAGTCATTAAGAAGAGTAGAACAAATTACTGGTAAATCTTTAAAGTTTTATGAAGTAGATTGTTGTGATCCTGAATTTGAAGTAGTATTTAAAGAAAATAAAATTGATGCAGTTATTCATTTTGCAGGTTTAAAAGCTGTTGGTGAAAGTGTTCAAATTCCAATGCAATACTACCGTAATAACTTAGTTTCTACTTTAAATTTAATTGATTTAATGGAAAAATATGGTTGTGATAATTTAGTATTCTCATCTTCAGCAACTGTATATGGTGATCCAGTAAGTGTTCCTATTTATGAACATTTTGATTTACATGTAACTAATCCATACGGTAGAACAAAACTTATGATTGAAGATATGTTACGTGATTATGCATTTGTTAATAAAAATAAGAATATTATTTTATTACGTTACTTTAACCCAATTGGTGCTCATCCATCTGGTTTAATTGGTGAAGATCCAAATGGTATTCCTAATAATTTAGTTCCATATATTACACAAACTGCAATTGGTAAATTAGCTTGTTTAGGTGTATTTGGTAATGACTATGATACAATTGATGGTACTGGTGTTAGAGATTATATTCACGTATGTGACTTAGCTTATGGTCATGTATTAGCGTTAAATAAATTATTTGATAACTGTGGTTTAGAAGTTTATAACTTAGGTACAGGTAATGGTTATAGCGTACTTCAAGTACATGCAGCTATGGAAAAAGCTTGTGGATTTAAAATTCCATATCAAATCAAAGATCGCCGTCCTGGTGATATAGCTACATGCTATGCAGCATGTGATAAGGCTTATGCTGAATTAGGATTTAAAGCTAAATATAATATTGATGATATGTGTCAACATGCATGGAATTGGCAAAAGAAAAATCCTAATGGTTATAAAGACTAATGTTTAATGGCGAGAATATTCTCGCCTTTTACTTTAAATTAAGTATAAAAATATAGAATTTATGCAAATAATAGTAATGTTTTATGAATTTATTTGTTTAAAAAAGCGTTTTTATTAAAAAAGTTAAAAAAAGACTATGAAAACACAATAAAAATATTGTATAATATTATACGGTAAAAAAACTAAAATAATTAAAATTTAAGGAGATGTAAATTATGCCATTTATTCAAAGCATTTATGCAAGAGAAGTATTAGACTCACGTGGTAACCCAACTGTTGAAGTTGAAGTTGTTACTGAAAGCGGTGCATTAGGTCGCGCTTTAGTTCCATCTGGAGCTTCTACTGGTGAACACGAAGCATTAGAATTACGTGATGGTGATAAATCACGTTATTTAGGAAAGGGTACAACAAAAGCAGTAGCTAACGTTAACGAAATTATCGCTCCAGCTTTAATCGGTTTCGATGTTAGAGCTCAAGTAGTTATCGATAACACTATGATTGCTTTAGACGGTACTGAAAACAAAGGTCGTTTAGGTGCTAACGCTACTTTAGGTGTATCTATGGCTTGTGCTCGCGCTGCAGCTGATTTCTACGGTATGCCTTTATTCAACTACTTCGGTGGTTCAAATGCAAAACAATTACCATTACCAATGATGAACATTTTAAATGGTGGTGCTCATGCTGATTTCTGTATCGATTTCCAAGAAATCATGATCTTACCTGTTGGTGCACCTTCTATTAAAGAAGCTGTAAGATGGGGTGCTGAAGTATTCCATGCATTAAAGAAAATCTTAAAAGCTAACGGTTATGTAACTTCAGTTGGTGATGAAGGTGGTTATGCACCAAAATTAAGCTCAAATACTGAAGCTTTCGAAAGAGTTGTTGAAGCTATTAAGGCTGCTGGTTATGTTCCAGGTGAAGATATTTGCTTAGGTATCGACGTAGCTGCTTCTGAATTCTATGATAAAGAAACTGGCTTATATGAATTAAAAGCTGACAAAGGTGTTAAATTAGATTCTAAAGGTATGGTAGATAACTACTATTTACCATTAACTGAAAAATTCCCAATCATTACTATCGAAGATGGTTTAGCAGAAGATGACTGGGAAGGTTGGAAATATTTAACTGAAAAATTAGGTTCTAAGATCCAATTAGTTGGTGATGACTTATTCGTTACAAACACTAAGAGATTAGCTAAAGGTATCGAAATGGGTGTTGCTAACTCAATCTTAATTAAAGTTAACCAAATCGGTACTTTAACTGAAACTTTCGATGCTATCGAAATGGCTAAACGTGCTGGTTATACAGCTGTAGTAAGCCATAGATCAGGTGAAACTGAAGATACTACAATTTCTGATATCGTTGTAGGTTTAAATGCTGGTCAAATCAAGACTGGTTCTGCAAGCCGTACAGACAGAATTGCTAAATATAACCAATTAATCAGAATTGAAGATGATTTAAATGGTAGAGGTCAATTCGCTGGTACATCAGTATTCGCTGGTAAAAAATCTTTATACAACATCAACAAGTAATTTAAAGAAATAAACAACTAAGGAGGACTTGTCCTCCTTTTTGTTTGGTAAAGGAGTAATAATTATGGTATCAAGTAATGAATTAAAAAATGGTATGGTAATTGAATACGATGGTAAATTAGTTCAAATCGTCGAATTCATGCACGTATTACAAAATAAAGTAGCATATGTACGTGTTAAAATGAAAGATTTAAGAACAGGTACAGTTACTGAAACTGCATTAAAAGGTAGTGAAACATCATTCAAAAAATGTTACATTGAAAAGAAAGAAATGCAATACATCTATAATACAGGTGATTCATTAGCTTTCATGGATATGGAAACTTATGAACAAATTGAAATTCCTACTGATAGATTAGAATGGGAAATGAAATTTATGTTAGAAGGTTCTAATGTTGGTGTAACTTTCTATGGTGATGAAATTTTAGGTGTTAGCTTACCAGATAAAGTTGTTTTAGAAATCACTGATACAACACCTGCAATTAAAGGTGCTGCAACAGATAAAAAGAGAGCTACTTGTGAAACTGGTTTAGAAATCACAGTTCCTGTATTTATGGAAGTTGGTACTAAGGTAATCGTTTCAACAATTGATGGTACTTACGTACAAAGAGCTAACTAATAAATTATTGAAATTTTCACTTTATAACTATATAATAGTATTAGAGTGATGGAGTGATTAAAATGGTTATTAATAATAGAACTGTCTTTGATGGACAAGAAGTAAAGAAATCTATAATTGATGAAAATACATATAGTTTCTTTAAAAGACTAATAATTATAATTGTATTTTTAATTTTAGGTATTTTAATTTCAATTTTTTCAATTAAAGAAGGAGCAGATTCTTTATACTTTACTTTAGGTATAGCTTTAATTATTTTTGCTGTTCTTTCGTTAGGATATAATTTATTTAAATTCTTTAGAATGAAAAAAAGAATAGATAAAGATTTTGAATACGAAATAACACACGGAATTATTTATGATTATTCATTCCATGAAGAAAAGTTTAAACTAACTATCACTGTAGGTGATAGAACTTCTAAAATGGAACCTTTTTATAAAGGATTAAAGAAAATTTTAAATTATGAAGATGTAATTATTTTTGTTATATCTACAGGTGATGCTTATAAATGTAAAAAAGAAGGTTTTTCAGATAAACGTCAAGAAGAACTATTTTTCTATGGTTTAAAAAAACATAATATTAAAATAACTAATAAGATTAAAGAATCAAAAAAAGTGGCTTAGGCCACTTTTATTTTATTTTAACTTAATACTTTCAAAATATTTCTTTTGAAATTCTTTTGGAGTAATATTGTATTCTTTTTTAAATGCTCTAAAGAAACTTGTATAATCTTGGAAACCACATTTATGATATATATTAACAATTGCATCACCAGTTTTTAAAAGTTCTTTAGCTTTTGCTAATCTTTTCTTGTTAATATATTTTAATATTGAAATGCCTGTTTCATATTTAAATATATGATGTAATCTAGAAGAAGATAGTGATACATGTTTAGCTATATCATCTACAGTTAATCTATCGTTTAAATTTTCTTCTATATAATTACCAGCTTCAAGTATTAGTTCATTTTCATAGGAAATTGGATGGAAATTATTAACATTAGATTCTAATTCACCATTAATTAATACCATTAATGAACAGAATGTGGCGTTATATAATACATCAGATCCGTATTTATCAGAAAACATTATTTTTTGCATGGTTTCTAATAGGTTTTCTAATTGTTTTTTGTAAGCATTATTGAAAGATACTTTATGATATTTATTAGATTCTACATATTTAAAAATTTTTAATAAATCGGTTTTAGGCGTACTATTAGCTGTTGCATATCTTTCTGTGAATGTAATAACAATTCTTTCACAAGGCTCTTCAATAATTGTTTGTAGTTTGTGTAATACAGAAGGAGAAATTAAAACCATTTCACCTGATTCTAATGTATATTTTTTATTTTCTACAAGATATGTAACCTTACCTTTTACAATGTATAAAATTTCATATAGATCATGATGATGAAAATCATAAAAAACTGTACCAACGTTATGTTTTTTTAAGATTACACATTCAGCATCAAAATCTTTGTGTTTAATAAAATCATCTAAATCTTCATTATATTTGAAGGTTTCTAGATATTCTTCGATTTCTGTAACTGTTTTATTTTTCATTTATATCACCCTATTACTTATTTAAATTATAAAACGAATAGCAGTTTTTGTCAATATTTTTAAGAGAAAATGCATATTTTGAAAAATGAACTTTACATACCATAGCAGTATTTGTAAGTATAGTTAGTAAAAATAACAATTTATAATATTTTTGTTAATGATATAATATATTTGTAATGTTTAATAATTAATTTATTTATAAAATATATATTTAATTCTTCCCAATTGTAAATATATGTTGTTCCCATTATAAATAAATTTTATCTAAATGAAATTTACCCCTTCCTCTAAATATCTATGGGTATATAATTACTTTTTATTAATTTTCATTTAGATATATTCATTTGTACCCCTAAAAAATAGAAAACATTACTTATTCTCAGAGAGGATGTATCAGTTGATACATCTTTTTATTTTTAATAAATAAATTTTATGAATAATATAAAATCAATAACTAAATTTTATAATATAAATACATATTTTTTGAAATTGTTAATATAATTAATAGGGCGATATATATGAGAAAAATTATAGTTTTTTTATTAACTATTTTATGTTTTATTGGGGTAAGTGTATCTATATATGCAGATACACCAAGTTTATGTAGTGGAAGCAGTTCAGCTATATTATATGAGCTAAATACTGATACTATATTATATGAAAAACAAATTAATAAAAGGGTAAGTCCAGCATCAATGACTAAAATAATGACTCTTTTATTAATATATGAAGATCTTGAAAAAGGAATTATTAAAAAAGAGACAATTTTTACTATTACAAGTGAAGCTGCAAATACAGAGGGCTCAAAGGCATACTTATCAGTTGGTGAAAAGATAACAGTTGACGATTTGTTAAAGTGTATTGCGATTGCGTCTGCAAATGATGCAGCTAGAACTATGGCCATTGAATTAGCTGGAACTGAAGAAGAGTTTGTTAAAAGAATGAATGATAAGGTTAATGAATTAGGGCTTAAAGATACAATATTTAGTGATTGTACTGGTTTAGCTTCTAATAATCATTATACATCAGCATATGACATGGCAATTATTTCTAGGGAGTTACTTTCTAAATATCCAGATGTTTTAAATTATACAAATATTAAGGAAGATTATATTAGAAAAGATACAGAAAAACCATTTTGGTTAGTTAATACAAATAAACTGATTGGTAGAATAGAAGGAGTGAATGGTTTAAAAACGGGAGTCTTGGTTGATTAACGTGCACAAAAGAGAATTAAGTATTATTCATCTTTTAAAGATGAATTTTTTTATTTTACTATGTTTAATATAATGTTATAATTAATTTAAATAAATATATGATTAGATGAGGTAATAATTATGGATATGTATAATGGAAACAAATATTTAGATATAATGAAGACATTTGTAAAAGATGAAGAACTATTATTCATCTTAAATAATTCTGTTTTATCAATAGAACTAACGGGCTCACTATCTGGATATGATACTGTTTCAAATGCAATTTTTAATTTAACTAAAGAGGCATATGTTAAATTTGTAAAAAATAGTAATTATGAAAATATTATTAATGAACTATTAGTCAAAATCATTCCAAGTGGTGATCGAATTGAAATAAGGGAAGTAATATACAATTTTGATGAAGAGTTACAAGTCATTCCTAATAGTGAACCAAAAAAGGTATATGATGTTTTCATTTCTCATGCATCTGCAAATAAGACAGAATATGTCAATGACCTATTTACTGAGTTGAATAAATATAAAAATATAAAAATATGGTATGACACTCAAAATATTGATTGGGGAGATGATCAAGTTAAGGAAATATATGATGGTTTAGAAAAATGTGAATTTGGTATTGTAATAATTACAAAAGAATTTATGGAGAGAGAATGGACTAACAAAGAACTTGAAACTTTATTAACTCGTCAAAATAACTCTGGTCAAAAATTAATATTACCGATTCTCCACAACATATCAATATCAGACTATTTTAATAAATATCCAAAACTAAAAAATATATTTGCATTAGATACTAATAAATTTTCAATACAAGATATATGTATTAAATTTGTTGATATATTATTATATAGATTAAAAAAGCATTAAGTCTTAGATTAATTTCTAAGATTTTTTTATTTATTTTACTTGGACAAAGGTGTGGAATGTACTTTTTTTAAAATAGAATCGTAAACTTCAGCTCACAAGTTTTTGTGGCAAATCTAAAGTTTATGAGGAGTTGAATAAAATGAAAAAAGAAACATGCTTAGGTTATGCATCTTATGTACTAAATCATATGGGTGTGAGAAAAGATGATATTTTATATTTTTTAGAAGTCTATTCTAACGAAGTAGAAGATATATATCCAATCTTTATTAAAAAACATAGAAGAGTACGTAAGACCATAACTAAATCATCTTGTGCAATTTTAGCATTACAAGTCTTAGAAAATTTAGGATATAGCTCTGGATTTAGATATAGATTTAAGAACTTAATTGCTAAAACATTCAAGAGATTAACGGTCACTGCAGCTGAAATGTATTATGAATCTGATGCATTTATTGCAGTAAAGAAATATCAATTTTAAAGAAGGAGGAAATTAGCAATGAAAGGTAAATGTGATATTTTATTAAGGGCAATAGAGCGAAATGGTTCTATAATACGTATTGTTTGTAATGCAATACTAATCGACAAAAATTCAAAACAATCGGATGTTGGAGCTAATTACTCTAATATGGAGGTTGAAATTGGGAAACCATTAACCCTGGCAGATTTTCAATTAATTTGTGCTGAGAGAGGTTTGTGGGATAAAATGTCGTCTAAAAAGGGTATTAAATTAAAAGATGTTGATTGTGAATATGGTATTGGAAAAAGCTCATATACAGAACAGGAATATTATTATGTTAGAGCGACATTAATTGAGGATTTTGATAGAATGTTCTTTTTATCAAAATCACAAATAAGAAATTTAAAGAATATCAATTTAGGTTATGAATTTACAAGAGATTAATTTGAATAACGATATGAGTATGTGACAAATATAATAATAACTCTACCTCATATTCTTAAATAATTGGTCACAGATTATTTATTATTAAATTTATTTCTACCAATTTATGATTATAAATTGATAACGAAAACACATCACGTTTCTAACAAAGGTTTAGTCCAAGAGGAAAAAGGGGCTAGTCTAACAGCCCCTTTACCTCGGACTAAACCAATAGAAACAAAGTGTTGTTAACATGAAAGGAGAAATATGAATTATGAATGTATTAAAAAAGAGGGAAGACACTTAATAATAGATTATTTCAGCTGTACCTTCCCATTACTTTGTTATCAAGATGATTATGAGTCAATAATTGTTAATCAAGTGAGAGAAATGATATCACTATTCTTTAATTATGAGCCTGTAGATGGTGATAAAGAAGAAGCTTATAATAGATTTAAATATATTTATACAATTGGTGAATATATAACCTTAAAACTTGGAGGCCCATTATTAAAATCTGGTCATAAATCGTGTATGATTGAAATGAAAGGTGAAGGTTGTAGAGAATTTGAAAGGCTGTGTCCAAATAAAACTTGGATTGATTTATTAGAATTCTTCATCTTAAAGTTAGGAGGCAGATGTTCTAGAATTGACGTTACAATTGATGATTATGAAGGAACTATTATCGATTTTAATTGGGTAAAAAGAAAATTAGATTCGAAATACTTTACAACTACTTTTAGAAATAAAGATTATACAATCCATGGTAATATCTCAGGTGGATATTCTTTACAATTTGGAAGTCGTGTGACACAAATGTTAGTGATATATGAAAAATTAAAAGAACAGCTAAGTAAAAAAAAAGAATGTAATCAAGATTATTGGGTTAGATATGAAATGAGATATTTTCATGATAAAGCTAATGATGTATGTTTAGATTTGATTGATGAAGGCTTGGATGGATTTAGAAAATATTGCTTTGGTATATTTTATAAGATGTTGGATATTAAGGAAGATAATAATTATGGTTCAGAATCACAAAATAAAGTTATTACTGATCCGTTATGGTTGAAATTTTTGGAAGATGTAGAAAAGGTTGAAATAAGATCATCAACTAAAAGAAAAAGCACATACGATAGCTATTATAATTATGCTTTTCCAGTAATAAGTTATTTCTATTTAGTAAATTTAATTATAAACAATGGAGATTTTTATGCAACTGACACTGATATATTAAAAATTGCGATAGATGGGTTAGATTCTTTTGATGCTAAAAAGCTTAAAAGATTAAATTATTTTTTAGAAGAACGAAATCTTAAACCAATTGACATGGATGTAATAAATGAATATGAATCTATTATGAATGATGAGTTGGATGATAGGAGGTTACCGTTCTAATGAAAAATTTACATATAAAAGAATCTATTGAATATAAATATGAAAATTATCGATTACCAGAAATTTCAAATTCACTTATTGAATATGCCTATAATAATCCTAATAATTTTGAAATATTATTAGATAAAAGAATTAAAGTTGATGAAATGTGTGATTTTATCGCTATTAACTTTTTAAAAGATATGTCATTAATTAATTTTGAAGAAGCAGGTTTACCAAAATTAATATTACAATTTATTGAAGTGAAATTAGGAAAGGACCTATCATGAATATTAATTATTTATTAAGTCAATTGAATGATGCTCAATATAAAGCTGCAACAGTTATACATGGAGATTATTTAGTTGCTGCAGGTGCTGGAACTGGTAAAACTAAAGTATTAACGACAAGATATATATATTTAGTTCATATTGGAAAATCACCATATAATATTTGTGCTTTTACATTTACAAAAAAAGCTGCAAATGAAATGCTTCAAAGAATTAGAAAAGTATTAGGATATGACTTTGAAGGTACTATATGCACAATGCATTCATTTTGTTATGGTTATTTAATTGAAGAAGCTTCAAGATTAGGATTCACGAATGTACCTAATATAATTGATGAAACAGATTCATTAAAAATAATAAGGAGTATTATCAAAAAATATAATTTAGAAATATCTGAAACAGAAGTATCAAAAGAAATATCACAAATTAAAAATCATCAAAAAGTTGATAATAAAAGCTTATATAGGACAATGTTAATAAATGCTATTTTTTATGAATATCAAAAGAAATTAATAGACTCAAATTTTATGGATTTTGATGATTTATTGTATTATTTTCATAAAAGCTTAATAGAAAATTCAGTTTTTAGAGAATATATTCAAGAGAGATATGAATTTATTATGATTGATGAGGCTCAGGATATTAATAAAATTCAATATGAAATAATAAATATTATGAATGAGAAAAATCATAATTTATTTATGGTAGGTGACCAAGACCAATGTATATATTCTTTTAGAGGAAGCGATATAAATAACTTAAATGATTTTATAAATACTGGTGCTTCTGTATTAAAATTAGAAGAAAATTATAGGTGTGGAATACAGACCTTAAATGCAGCAAATAAATTAATATCTAAAAATACAAATCGAATAGATAAAGTATTATTTACTAATCGAAATAAAAATAATAACGATATTATTTATAAAGAAGTTTCATCTGTATATGATGAACCTAAATATGCTATTAAACTTATTAATAGACTATTAAAAAAAGGATATAAAAGAAATGATATAGCTATCTTGTATAGAAATAATTCTCAAGTATATCCATTTGAAAATGAATTAAATACTAACAAAATTCCATATAGAATTGTAGGAGGGAAATCATTTTATTCAAATTCTGAAATTAAGGTATTAATTAGTTATTATAGATTTTTAAATAATCAAAATGATGATATAAGTTTTGAAACAATTATTAATATACCAAATAGAGGAATTGGAAATGTAACATTTCTTAAAATTGATAAGCTTGCTAAAGAAAAGAAAATATCTTTGTATGAGGCATCAAAGCTTGTAGATGAAGATTCATTAATAGAATTTCATAGTTTAATTGATGATTTAAAAGATAAATTTAATAAAATACCTGCATTAGAATATCATAAATACTTAGTCACTAAATTAAATTATGATTTATATGTTTTAGAACATTTTACATCTAAAAGAAGAATGGATAGAATAAGAGAATTCGAAAATTTAATTTCTAATATAAATTCGGAGGTTCCTGCAAAACAAACAATAATCAATTTTATAAATCAATTATATGTTGATAAAGAAACAGATAAAAATGATAATAATGATAAAATTAATTTATTAACAATTCATCAAGCAAAAGGGCTAGAATATAAGGTAGTCATTGTTGCTGGATGTGTTGATGGTATAATATCACCTAAAACTAACAATATTAGAGATATGAACGAGGCTAGAAATTTAATGTATGTTGCAATGACAAGAGCTGAAGATTATTTAATCTTGTTAGGATATACATCGACTTATAAAAATGGTAAGCATGTAGGATGCACCATGTCACCATTTATTGTAGAAACAGGTATTTTAAATTAATAGATTATACCTTTAATTGAAATAAGATTAATTAATTGATATAATTTATATACATGTAGAGGAGTGAGAATATGAGTTATTTTTACCACAATATTGATTTGTATAGATACACAGAAGAAGAATTTGTCGTAGCAAATAAATTATTAAAGTATAAATATATTAAAGAAGATTATAGAGAATTTTCTAAATTTACATATAATGATTTGAAAGTAAAAACAATTTATATAGAAGATATTATTGTTCCAATGGATACAAAATGTTTATTTATTGTCTTAAAATCGTTAATGACAAAAGGTTTTTTTGAATCTTTTGATTATGATAATAAAAAAATATATATTAGTTTTTCAAATGATGGTATTGAATATTGTAGTAAAAGGATGCAATTAATAAATGATGATGAATTTAGATTTTACTACATCTTAAGAAGTTGTTCAGAATGGTTTGAGCAGTTTGAATATCCTATTCAAACGAAAGTATGCAAAATACCATTCATTAAACAAAATCAATTACCCTATTATTTTAAATATTTAATTGAAAAAGGATTATTAGATTGCGCATGTGTAGATAATCATTCTGTATATCCTAATTATGTAATAAGAGGTGTTACATTTGAAGGTCAAAGAACACTTAAAGAGTATTATAAAAATTCAACATCTGGTAATTATATTTCATCAATGGAATCAGTAAATCCTCTTATGTTATCTTTTGTTAATAATCAAAATCCTAATTTGTATAATGAATTTTGTAATAACTTATATTTATTAGATAACAATTTATATAATACTAGAATAAGTTTTAAAGAAGAAAATGGAATAAATATTCCTGTTATCGAAGCTAGCTTAGGAAGTAATTCTTTAAAAAATAATGTTCAAAGTAATTTGCCAGTATTTTGTGACTTCGCAAGAGATGATAATCCATATTCATATATCGATTATGTCAAACTATTAAGAAAAAAAGGTGCTTCTACATTAGTATATTCGTATTGTTTAAAAGGTAGAAATAAAGTTCATGGTTTCATATTTAATAAGTATTCATTTGATGGTGATTATAAAGAATTTCAATTTTATAGAACCAATATGATTTCATTATATTTTAAATTGATTGTTGATCTTAATCCAAAGTTTGATATTGAAGCAGCAATAATTTATGGAATGATGAAATATAAGGGAATAAATACTAAACTATTAGCTTCAAAATATGGTGTAAATCAAATGTCAATTGAAAAAGTAATAGATGGTACTTATGAAATAAGAGAAGATATAACTAAGCAAACTTTATATGATGAATTAGATATATCAGATAAATTAATTAATAGAATTAAAGATTCTATTTTTGAAGAGATAAATTTTGAGGATATTGAATAAATGGCAAACAACACATTACGAGGGATGATTCAAAGAGACGCTGTTATGATATTGATGACTCTTTTGAAGAAACAATCTTATACAGTAGATGATTATATTGAAATTGGTTGGGGTTCAAAATCAAGTTTTTTTGAAGCAATTCAATATTTAAGAGATGCAATATATGATTTAAATTTGCCATACATGCTTGAAGTCAATAAAGAAAATGAATACTCTTTATTTAAAAGTAATGAAGAAGTAAAAGTAGAATCATTTTATGATTTGCCAGATGATATTAAAAATAAATATACTATGATAATTTTAATGTATATGTTTAATAGAAGAATTAAGATGGATATGGGAATTCTTAGATTTATTGCACCAAATAAATCTGATAAAACAATTAGAAGAACCGTTGAAAGCTTAAGTATTATTTATGAGTCATGTTATGAATCAAGACATATTGAAAGTATACGAGAAGGAAGAAAATACTATTATAAGCTAATTAAAATGTAAACCTGGTAATCTTTAGCCAGGTTTTTTCAATGGTCAATTGTTATTTTATTATATTTTTGATATAATAAATGCATAGTGTTTAGGCGGTGTAGTATATGATGAGTACAAGTGATAAAAGAATATTTACTAATCAAGATGATACTAAGATGATTGATAGAATGAAAGTTGTAATGAGCCATGCGGAATTTTTTGATTGTTTAGTTGGCTATTTTAAGATTACAGGTTTTTATTTATTAAAAGATCAATTAGCTAATGTTAAGAAAATAAGATTTTTAGTTGGACTTGGTGCAGATAATCCAACTGTAAAAGCAAGATTATTAACTATCTATGATTTAAATGAATATAAGGTTAGACCACATTTACAAAAAAGTATTAGAGCTGAATTTGAGGGTTCAGAAGATAACATAGATGTCGAAAATGGTATTAATTCATTTATCGAATGGATTAAAAGTGGTAAGATCGAGATTCGCTTATGTGCTGATCAAAATGTTCATGCAAAAGTTTATATAATTAGAAATGATGATGTATTAAGAGATTATCAATATGGACATGTTATTACCGGTTCATCTAATTTCTCATATAGTGGTTTAGAAAAAAATATTGAATTTAATGTTGAACTTAAAGATCCTGCTGATGTGAATTATTCATTACAATTCTTTAATTCACTATGGGATAAATCTATTGAAATAACTAGTCTAGTAGATGAAATAGTAGCAAATGAAACATGGATGAACACTACAATTACGCCATATCAAATGTATTTAAAAGCATTAGCTTCATATTTTGAAGATGAATTAGGAGAAAATAGACTACCAGATGACATCGTTCCTCCTGGATACATGAGATTAGAATATCAGGAACATGCGGTTATTCAAGCTGAAAAAATACTTGCAAAACATGGTGGTGTATTTATAGCCGATGTAGTTGGGTTAGGTAAAACGTATATAGCCGCAATGTTAGCTAAGAAATTAGGCCTTACAAAGAGAAAATTATTCATAGTGCCTCCTGTAGTTCAAGATACTTGGCAATTGGTAGTTGATGAATTTGGTCTACTTAGTAGAGATAAAGTTGTATCATTAGGAATTCTAGATAAAGTTGCTGAATGGAAGGACTTAAGTGATTACGATTATGTATTTATTGATGAAGCTCATAGATTTAGAAATGCTGATTCTAAAACATTCGACTTGTTAAAGAAAATATGTTATAGAAAAGGTGTTATTCTTATAACTGCCACACCTCAAAATAATTATATTACAGATATAGTTAATTTGATTTCTTTATTCCAAGATTTAGGTGAATCATCAATTATTCAAGGATATCCTAATTTAGGGGAATTTTTCGCTACGTTGAAAAAGGAATTAAATAGTAAAAAGAATACACCTGAATTTGAAGATACAGTTCAAGCTATTACAACAGAAATTAGAGATAAAGTATTAAAACAAGTAATGGTTAGAAGAACTCGTTCAGAAGTAATGAAATACTATAAGGAAGATTTAGATTTACAAGGAGTAAAATTTCCAGTATTACACGATCCAGAGAGAATGGTATATATTTATAATGAAGCGATGGATAATGCGTTTAATTTTACTATAGAATTATTAGCTAAATTAAAATACGCTCGTTATACTCCATTATTATATGTTAAACCATCAAGACAAAAAGATGTTGTAGGTGACTTAAAATCAGGTCAAGAGAATATCAAAGGATTTATTAAAGCGTTATTGATTAAACGACTTGAAAGTTCAATATATTCTTTTAAGGAAAGTTTAAAAAGAATTAATGAAAGTCATCAAGATTTCCTAGATCTATTTAATAAAGATAAAATGGTGATTGGTAATGTATCACATAGTAAACATTTTAATACAGATTATTTAATTTCATTATCTGATGAGGAGTTTAATGATTTAATATCATATAAGGATTTGACTAGAGTTAAAAGAGAAGATTTAATTGATCAATATGAAATAGATTTAAAAAATGATATTGATATATTTGAACAGTTATATAATTTATGGTCATCGTTTGATGTTATAAATGATGATGCTAAATATGATATACTATCAGGATTAATAAAGAAGTTAAAGGAAAATAATTCAGATAAAATTATAATATTCTCAGAGGCAAAGGACACTGTTGAACATCTTGAAAGTAAATTAAATATAGATTTTCCAGATCAAGTCGTATCATTTAGCGGAAACGATTCTTTAGTAAAGAAAAATTATATTAAACAAAATTTTGATCCTAAAGATCCAGAACCTCTTGATGAAAAGAGCATCTTAGTAACTACTGATGCAATGAGTGAAGGTATTAATTTACATAGAGCGAATATCATAATAAATTACGATTTACCTTGGAACCCAACTAGAGTAATGCAACGTGTAGGTAGAATTAATCGTGTAGGTTCAACATTCGATGATTTATATGTATATAATTTCTTCCCAGCTGCAAACACAAGAGCGCATTTATCATTAGAGGATTCTATTAAAACAAAGATTCAAATGTTCCATACTTTACTAGGAGAAGATTCTAAATATTTAACTAATGAAGAAGTGGTTGAATCTCAGGAATTCTTTGATATTTTAATGATGACTAATGTGAATTTATCAGACGAAGGTGAGGATTTTAATTTAAATGCCACTAAGATGGAATATTTAAAAATTATAAATGATATTTATAAAAATAATAAGCCTTTATTTGAAGAAATCAAAAATTTACCTAACAAATTAAGAATTGCTAGAGTAGGAACTGAAAATCAACTAGTGACATTCGTTAAAAAAGGAACTATTAAAGAATTTATTTTAACAAATGGATTAGAGACTAAAATGATTGAATTTAATGTCGCATTTGAAATGATTAAAGCAGCTGAAGTCGATAATAAAATCAATTTACCAGATGATTATTACAATTTATTAGGTTTAAATACTGATTCATTTAAGGAATATTTAAAAACTTCATTTGGTAACGGATATAAAGCTCCTGGTACTCCTAAAAATTTAAAGGAAATTAAGAGAGTAATTAAGGCAATAGAAAATCAAAACTTAACTTATGATAATAAAGATTTTATTGCCAAAGTAAAAGCAATTTTAGATAAAGGTATATTATCAAATTATATTCATAAACAAATTTTAAGTGCAATTAAAGATTTGAAGAAACAAAATAAACATAACGATCCTAATGCGATAGTTCAATGTTTCATTGATAATATTCCGATGATTTATTTTAAAGATAGAGATAGTTATGTTGTAAATGATGAATCAAATGAAAATGAAATGATTATCTTATCAGAATATTTTGTGAAGGAGGTATAATATGCAATTAGTTGATATTTTAAAAAGTAAATATTCAGAAACTAACTTTATTGTTTTAGCTAGAGATTTATTTAAAGATATTAGACAAATATCTAAAACAATTGATATTAAATCTCAATTTTCACATTATATTGAAGAATGTAATTTTATTGCAGATTTTACTGATGAAGAAGGTAAAAAAATTGCAATATTAGCATGTAGAATACATGATAATTCAAAAGCTAGAACTATACAAAGAAATTTTATAGCTCATGAATTAACAAATGGAGAATTATTTGATTATGATGCTGCATTTGTGGCTTATTATGATAATGTAAACACAAATTGGAAATTATCATTAGTAACATTTGATATACAATTTGATGAAAAAATATCATTTAGTTTTAAACCTGCAAAACGATTTACATTTTCGGTGGGACCAGACGAACCATCGAAGACATATTTAAAACAATTAAGAAATATTTATGCATCTAAAGAAAAACCATTTTTTGATGATATAAAAGAAGCTTTTAGTTTAATTGGTGTAACAACAGATTTTTATAATGATTACTGCAAATGTTTTGATAAACTTTATAATTATTTAATTTCTTCTAAAGGATTTATTGAAGAAGCTACTAAATTAAAATATGATAAAATAGAAGAATTTGCAGTGACTTTTGCGAAAAAGACATTAGGTCAAATAGTATTTTTACATTTTGTTCAAAAAAAGGGTTGGTTGGGTGTGCCAAATGATTCAGAATGGGGAACTGGAGATTTGTCATACTTTAAAAATTCTGTTTTAAAATTCACTGGAAATAATTATTTCAATGAGTTTTTAGAACCATTGTTTTACAATGCTTTAAACAATAAAAGAGAAAATGATTTATATTTAGGATATAAAGTACCGTTCCTTAATGGAGGTTTATTTCATCCAATAAAGGAATATGAATGGGACAAAACTGATTTTAATATTCCTAATGATATATGGTTTAATCGTAATGAAACAGGATTTTTAGATATACTTAGTCAATATAATTTTACAATTGATGAGTCTGATGAAAATGAACAAGAAATAGCAGTTGATCCAGAAATGTTAGGAAAAATATTTGAATCCTTATTAGAACCTAATGAGAGAAGTCAAAAAGGAGCTTTTTATACACCAAGAGAAATAGTAAATTATTTATGTGTAGAATCATTATCTCGACGTTTATCTAATGATTTAAAAATTAATTATGAATCTATTAAAAATTATATATTGTATAATGATGCATTAGAAAATCAAACTTTTGTTGAAGAATATGCTGAAATTATTGATGATTATTTATCAAAATACACCATTATAGATCCAGCAGTTGGTTCTGGTGCATTTTTAGTTGGCATGCTTAATGTAATTGTTAAGTTTAGATTAAATCTAGGAAAATTTATTCCTGGATATGAGGATAGAACTTCTTATCAATTAAAAAAACATTGTATTCAAAATAATTTATTTGGTGTTGATATTGAGTATGATGCCATTGAAATAGCTAAATTAAGATTATGGTTATCGTTAATAGTAGATCAAAATATTATAAATACAAAATCTCCTAAACCATTACCTAATTTAAATTTTTCTTTAAGAGTTGGAAATTCAATAGTTGATGAATATAAAGGAATAAAATTATGGAATAACAGATGGCATACAAAAAATAGTAAGCAATTATCTGTATCTCCATATCAAACAAATTTATTTGGAACTCAAAATTTAGAGTTAGTATACAACCAATTAAAATTAGCTAAAAATAGATTTTTCGAGTTAAATGATGAAAAATCAAAGATGGCTGCCTTAAAAGAAATCGAAAATTTACAAATGGAATTTATAAAAGCAACTTTAGACGAGCAATGTGAATATTCACTTTTACCTTCTATAGAAGAGATGATGAAAAAGAATACAAAACCATTCTTTATTTGGCAATTAGAATTCGAGAAAATTTTTGAAGAAAATAAAGGATTTGATATAGTTGTATTTAATCCACCATATATTGATTCAGAATCAATGACTAGAAACATGTTAGATGTTCGTGAATACTGTAAAGATAAATATAAATCTGCGAAGGGTAATTGGGATTTATTTATAATTTTTATAGAATTAGCTATGAATATTTCTAATAAAAATGGTGTTTATAGTTTTATTGTACCTAATAAATTAATTTCAATGCCATACTCTAAAACTATGAGAGATATGCTAATCAATAATTCTATTTATGCAATTAGAGATTACGCTTCTGTAAAAGTATTTAAAGAAGCTGCTGTTTATCCAATTACATTAGTAGGTTCCAAAACTAAAAACGAAAAATATGTAGATTTGAAAGTTATGTCTGATATTGATGTTATTGAAAGTTCTAATATAGTGGGTAAAGACATAATTAAAGATTCTGAATCATGGGATTCATATTTTGTGATAAATGATGAGTTTCAAATGATTATGGAAAAGATTATTAAGCATCCTAAACTGATAGAATATGTAAATGATGTTAAGGGTGCTGCAACAGTAAATGAAGCGTATTTGATTAGAGAGGTAGTTATTAACCATTCTGAAAGAAAAGAAGAATATGAATATTTTAAATTTATAAATACTGGTACAATTGATCCTTTTATTTCATTATGGGATATAAATTTAACTCAATATATAAAAGCTAAATTTGATAAACCAATAATTCCGAAAGAATTTTTAAAAAGTAAAATGCCTACAAGATACACAGAGGCAAATAGTAAAAAAATAATTATTGCCGGGATGTCTAAATATATAGAGGCAGTGTACGATGATGGCTTTACATTAGCAGGTAAATCGACTGTAATTGTTCTAGGAAAAGAAAAAGAATTAAAATTTTTACTAGGAATTTTAAATAGTAAATTAATACAAATTTATTATAGAATTATGTACAATTCTAGAAGAATGGCAGGTGGATTCTTCACAATAACACCTGATCAAATAAAAAACATTCCTATTCCTAACTGTGATGAAAATTTAAAAGATGAAATCATTAATATTGTTGAACAATTATCTTGTAATATTGATGAATCACTTTTATCTAAGCTTGATAATTGTGTAATGTCACTTTATAATATTACGTCTTTAGATATACTTAAATTGGAAAAATTTATTGAACAATAAAAATAAGGCTAACATTGGGATTCATATACTCCGAAATGTTAGCCTCTATTTTATTTATTAAGTTCAGTTAATGCTTTTATTGCATTTCTGTATTTATCGTTATTTCTAAATTTATTAATGATATCTTTTTCCTCATCAGAATATTCGCCTTTGCCATCATCAAATAAATCATTGATAGAACAGTCTAAATATTCACAAATTTTAATAATTCTTTCTACGGTAGGAAAATTAATTCCGTTAAACCATCTAGTAGTAGTTGCAGTAGAAACATCTAAAAGTCTTGCTATATCGGCAGGCTTTATTTTTTTTATATCACAATATTTTTTTAGGTTGTTTGAAAAAATATTATATAAATCAGTCATTTTAACACCTTCATTATCTAGTTTACATAATTATAACTTATATTTTGAATTTAAACAATTATTTCTACGTTAATAGTAGTAAAAATATGTTGACAATCACTTTAAACGTAGTATAATGTAATTGTAAACTACGTTGAACGTAGCGTGGAGGAAATAATTATGAACGACATTGATAAAGAATTTATTAAATATTTTGGAATTGAAAAATTAAATGAGGTTGAGTGTGAAGCAAGACTTCAAAATATTGCTGATTATGTTTGTCAAACTTGGTTGGGAATAGATAATATACCAGTAATAATTGAAGTGATGGAAGAAGATGCAAGATTTTATGTAAACGAACTATACATTGCAATAAGTAATGCATTCATTAATGATTTTAATGAAATGATTTTTTCACTTTTACATGAGCTTGAGCATTATTTTCAATGGGTATATGCTAATTTATATGATACTGAAAAAGCAAAAAGATGGCTTACTTTATTTAATACTAATGAGCCATTAAATGAACTTGAAATAGATGCTTATGCATTTGCAGAAGTTGTAATGAATTGTGAATTTGGTATTAACAGAAAACATAAAGATCCAGAAGTCCAAAGAATTATAGAAAAATATATTTATACATCTAATTTCTTAGAAGTTTAAACGCTTGGACAATAGTGCGGAATGACCTTTTAGTAAACTAATTACGTAGAGTTGAAAGGAGGATGAATGTTAGCACTATATAATGAATTAAGACAAGCTACCATCTCATATACTTTTCCAGGGGGTATATATGCCTGAGTATATGATTAATGGGAAAATATATATAATTGAGAGATTATATGATAATAAAGTGCCTTCAATGTTAGAAGGGGTAATAGATTATCTTATTGATTTAATGGAAAATGAGGAAGATGAAGAAGTAAAGGAGGAGTAAAATATGCAAGTTGAATCTTATAATGTTGGAATTTATTGTAGATTATCTAGAGAAGATGGTAACGAAGAATCTCAATCAATATCTGCTCAAAAAGAAATATTAACTGATTATGTTTCGAACCAAGGCTGGAAAATATATGATGTGTATTGTGATGATGGATATAGTGGTACTAATTATGATAGACCCGCTTTTAAAAGATTAATTAATGATATTGAATGTGGCAATATTAATTTAGTAATAACTAAAGATTTATCAAGATTAGGTAGAAACTATATTCAAACAGGATACTATACAGAAGAATATTTTCCTGAAAATGATGTAAGATTCATTGCATTAAATGATAACTTCGATACTTTAAAAGAAGATAATGATTTTATACCATTTAAGAATATTATTAATGAATGGTATGCTAAAGATATTTCTAAAAAAATCAGATTTACTTTAGATAATAAAGCTAAAAATGGGGAACCTAGAAATACAGTTTTTCCATTATTTGGATACACTTATAATGAAAATTATGAGAGAATTCCTTGTCCTGAGACTGCTCCCATTGTTAAATTTATATTTGAAGAATATTTAAGAACTGCATCAACTGCTAAAGTTGCTAAAGCTCTTACTGATAAAAAAGTAAAAATTCCTGCATATTATAATGCTGTTAAATATAACTATAATAAAGAAAAAGTTTTAGCTAGGTCTGAAGAAGAACTATCAGCTTGGAGTACAACTACTATTAAGCAAATATTGAAAAGAAGAGAATATTTAGGTATTTATATTACAGCACAAAGTAAATCAAAAAATTTTAAATTGAAGAAGCGATTTAAAAACGAAAATAAATATGAGTTTATTGGAAAATATGAAGCATTGGTAACAGAAGAACAGTTTAATATGGCACAAAAAATATTAAAAAGAACTCGTAGTGGAGATATACCATATGAGGAGAACATATATAAAGGAATATTAGTTTGTGCAGACTGTGGAAAACCTTTAAGATTTCAAAGAAGAACAGATAGAAAAGGTTCAATGTACTATCGATACTACTGTGAAAATAAGCATTGTGATTATTTTAATAATATTCAGCAAAGAGAATTAAATGAAATTATTAAGTTTGAATTATTAAGATTAAAAGAAGCAATTTTAACTAATAAGGATTTATTTGTTGAAATGATAAAAAATAAAGATAATACTATTAAGTTCTCATCGATTGAACAGAATGTAGATGTTAGTGGTTATATAAAAAGGAGTAATGAAATTGATAATTATATTAAAAAATTATTTGAAGCATATACTGATGGAAAGGTTCCAGAATCTACATATGATATGATGATGGAAAAATATACAAAAGAAAAAAGATTATTAGAATCTCAAATAAGAGAATTAACTATTGAAGAAAAAAAGAATTTTAATATGCGTGATTATAATAATGAAGTTCAAAAATTAATTGAGGCACTAGAAAATATTAATGAAGAAGAAATATTAACATCACAATTTATCTTAGAGGTTATTAAGTTAATACAAATTAAAAATTTAGATGATGTAAAATTTTCAAGAGCTAAAAAGAAAATAATTATTACATATCAATATGTAAATGATGAAATCAAGGAGTATTTAGAAAATGAAAAATGTAGTTGCAATATATGCTAGATTATCTAGAGAAGATGAAGATAAAATTGATGGTTCAAAAGATAGTAGAAGTATAGAAAATCAGATAAATATATTATCAGAATATGCTTTAAAAAACGAAATGGAAATTTATAAAATATATTATGATGATGGTGTTAGTGGATCAACTATAAATAGACCAGGTTTTAATAATCTACTTAATGATATGGAGCTAAAAAAGTTTAATACAATTCTAGTTAAAGATTTATCAAGATTAGGCAGAAATTTACACCAAGTTGGCAGTTTAATTGATGATTTATTTCCAAAAAAGCAGATCAGATGTATTGCATTAAATGATAATTACGATTCATTAACATATGATGGTGAGGAATCAATTGTTTTAAGAATATTTCTAAATTCATATTATTTAAAGGATTTTAAAAAGAAAATTAATCGTTCAATAAAATATAGAGCAAATCATAAGCATATGATAACTAACCCTAAATATGGATATATAAAAAAAGAAGGTAAAGCCGTAATTGAGCCATATTCAGCAAGCATAGTTAAAAGAATTTTTGATATGGCATATAATAAAATTAAACCAGCTGATATTGCTCGAAAATTAAATAAAGAAGGTATATTAACTAGAGCAATTTATTATAAAGAAGTTTTAAAATTACCATCTAATCATACTAGATTAGCCAAAGAATGGACAAGTGGATTTGTAAGAGCAATATTAAAAGATATTGAATATTGTGGTCATTCTATCAATTGTAATTATTCTAAAAATATTAGTCCAGTTATAATTAAGAATACTCATGAACCAATTATTGATGAAGAATTATTCGATAAAGTACAAGAGATTATTAAGCGTACTCCTAAAAATTCTAAACCAAAACCAGATAATATTAATCAATTATTACGACATTCACCATCTGGAAAAATATTCAGAGTAATGTATAAAGATAGAAATATCCCTAAATATTCATGCAGAGGTGAACATATTAATATTGAAATAAATGAGCTACATAAAATTATTTATGAGGATATAAAAAATATTATATTAAATAGAGATGTTTATATTAATCGAATTAAACAAAAAATGATTCATGAATTAGGTAATATCGATGAATTAAAGAGCAAATTAAAGAATCTAAATTTAGATTTTTCAAAGTTATTAGAAAAATATTTTAGCGGTAATATCTCCGAAAAGTTGTTTGAAAATAAAAGTAGTTTATTACTAAATGAGATAAAGGATGTAGAAGTTAAAATAAAGGATTCATTAACATTTGAATCTAAAGTTGAAATAATGACTAATAAGTTTAATAGTTTTATAAAGAATACAGTTTTAGATGATGCAAAAATTATTAATATAATTAAGCAAGTTGTGTCAAGGGTAGAAATCTCAAAAGAAAATAACAACATTAAAATGAAAATAAGATATAAATTTGAAGGGTAGAATTAGTAAATTTTATCCTTTTTTACTATTATATAAATGTGAAATGTGTTATACTTAAAATACAAATTATTTTGTAAAGGATGAGTTTTATGGCTTCAAAAAAATTAGTTCCAGATAGTGAAATTAATATATTAATAAAAAGATATAGCGAATTTTCTAATAAAAGAAATTCATATTTTTCTAAAATTAAAAATATTCATTTAGCAGATGTTGAATTATTAAGTGATATGAATAATTTAATAAATGCTATGAAACCATATGAAAATGCTAAATTCAGTTCACAAAGATATGAGAAATTGTTTTTAATGATGTATGCTCATATTTTAGAAATAAGAAATAAAATGAAATTCTATGATATAGGGATCTTGAATATTAATGGTTATTCTGTAGGTGGAAATGAACCAATTAAATTTAATCAAGATAAAGTTAAACAAATTAATGCTTTGTTAAAGGAATATTTTAAAATAAATAAAATAAATGAGTATGCTTTGGAAATAAATTGTTATTTTGAAGAATCATTTAAAAAAGAATTAGAACTTCAAAGTAAAAGAGTTCTTCAAGATATTGCTGATTTATATAATGTTATAGATAATTTTGATGGTGCACTAATGTTTTTTGAAGAAGCATATGATAAATTTAAGTCTATAAAAGCTGTAGCATCTCTAATTAGAATATATACATTTGTTGATGATTATTTAGATATTGATAAAGCTTTAAATTTGTATGATATTCTATTAGAATTACCATACAACGATGATATGAACATTGAAAGTTTGAAGATGAATAAACTATATGGAATATCTAATATTTATCATTATTATTTTAATATTGGCGACTACAAAAATGCAGCATATATAATTCAAAATGCAATAAACAAATCAAAGGAAAATATGTTTGACATTTCAGAAGGTAGTTTATTAGTTGAATTATTAAATAGAGCATATGACAAATTAAATGAATTATCTGAAATAGTATTAGATATTGGGGAATTGTCTTCATATTTTAATTCAGATGTACTAACTATTATGTCTGATGACATGAAAATCTATATTCAAACTTCGTTAACTGTGTTTGAATCAATTGAAAATTCAAAGAATGCAGTTGATTATTCTGCAGCATTAATTCCAATTTTAAAAGGACTAGAGGATTTGATTTATAAAATATATATAAATGGATATTTAAATTATTTGAAGTCTTTAAATAATATTAATTATTCTAAAATAGATTCTTCATTATACTATATTAAATATAATCAAAATTTCTTAAAAAATAGAGTCGATGATTTTAAAATTGGTAATGCTATTTATTCTGCATGTTATGTACAAAATAATTATGGAGCATTAGATTCATCTAATTCATATATTCCAATCGACTATTTTGTTAATTTTTGTAGTGACGTTTGTAATATTGAAGATCCTAATTTCTTCATCATCAATATGGTGAAAATATTAGAACAGATTAAAAATATAAGAAATAAAGCGGCACATCGCTTTAGAATTACTAAGACTGATGCAATTGAATGCTTTAATTTATTATTTAAAAAGGAAAATTTTATTTCATTGTTATATAAAAATTTCTCTAAATTGTTAGTGAAATAATATCTAAATATATTTTTGAGGGATAGGCAATGACCTGTCCTTTTATCATTAATAAAAAAGAAGTATAATATTAATTAAGTGAGGTGTGTTTAACAATGTCAACGGGAACAGGTTATTTTGATTTAACGAAAAATAAAGAAAATAACACAAATAAAAACAATGATTATCGTAGTAAATCTTTTTATGAGCAAGGCAAACGATTTTATCAAGCTGCATGGTTATTAGGCGAAAGAGAAGATAAATTCAATTATCTTACAGTAATTTTAACTAATGCTTCGTTATCATCTGAATTGCTACTTAAATCGTTGTTATATTATTATAATAAGAAACCACATGGCCACGATTTAGAAGAATTGTATAATGAACTTCCAGATGATGACAAAAAATATATTAAAGAAGAAACCTTTAAAGGAATAAAACATAAAGATAATTTTGAACTATGCTTAAAAGAACAGAAGGATGCATTTACTAGCTATAGGTATATATGTGAAGTTGACTGTTGCGTTTTAGATATTAATTTTATTATGGGTTTTGGCAGAGCAATTTATAATTTATGTATAGATAAATTTAAATAATGTGCACGGTAATGAAGTAAAACAGGATACACTTCATTCAGCAAGTACTGTATTACTTTACATATGGAAAAAGATAATATGAATTTAATAAGTGTTGTTTTTGGTTATGATAAACCTATTAATAGAAATAAAGAGAGTTTAGAATTATTAAGATATGGTATGAGTAATTATAAAGTTGATAAAGTTTTATCTAAAGGAGAGACATTAGAATCTATAAATCATATATGTTTTAAAGATAACATAGATATTAAAATTAAAAATGATGTTTACTATCTTACTAAAAAAACTGATAAATTTAATTATAAGCATGATTATACATATAATTTAAAAGATAATAAAAGTGAGATAATATTATATTTAGATGATAAAGAAATATATAAAGATGTACTAGATATTAATTTAAATAATAAAAAGAATATATTTGAATTAATGTTATCTATTATAAAAGAGACATTTATATGAATTAGTTTTTTAAAAAATGACAAGGTTATGAGTGTATAATTAAATAGATGTGTCAATTATTGACACATTTTTTTGTTTATGGATGATAGTATAAAAGAAAGTTATAAATATGTAGTTGATAATTTGAAATATTAAATAATAGGAGAAAAATGAGAACAACATTTTTGAAAACAGTAAAAGATACATCTATTTCATCTGTTCCATTGGCTGTAATTATAGTGATTTGTTTATTAATAGCTCCTTTAGATTTATTTAGTGATTATTTAAAGATAATTATTGGATATATATGTGTGATAATTGGTCAATCATTATTTCTTACAGGTCTTGAAACAAGTGTTTTACCAATAGGGAGAATGGTTGGAGGTTCGTTTGCTAAATATAATAAGTTAATATTTGTGTTAGCATTTGGTTTTATATTTGGTTTATTAGCTACTGTTGCAGAACCTGCTTTATCAGTTTTAGCTAAACAAATAGGTATAGTTATACCTATAGTAAATAGCACTTTATTTATTTGGATAACAGGTGTTGGAATAGGTGCTGGTGTAGCGATAGCCCTTGTTCGTATAGTAAAAAACATTAATATAAAACTTATCTTTGCAGTTTTATATTCATTATTATTTATTTTAGTAATATTTTCACCAAGTGAGTTTATTTCATTAGCCTTTGATGGAAGTGGTGCTACAACTGGTGATGTTTCTGTTCCATTTATATTAGCGTTAGGTTTAGGTATCTCTACTACATTTTCTAAAAGTAAAACAAATGATGATTCGTTAGGTATAATAGGCTTATCATCAATAGGTCCTATAGTAGTAATATTGATTTATGGCATCATTCTTAAAAAGATAAATGGAGGTACTTTACCTCCAGAAAATGCTTTTAATATGTCAACAGATTTAAGTTTTGGTAAAATTGTTGTTGGAAATTTAGGTGGAGTAGCTTTAGCTGTTATGCCAATCATAATAATTTCAGTTCCTTTTTTGATATTTTTACTAAAACTTCCTAAAAGAACCTTTTTAAAGTTAATGTTAGGAGTTATTCCGGTATATATAGGTTTATTAATTTTCTTATCAGGTATTGATTATGGTTTTGGTTTTGTTGGTCAATATATAGGCGAAATGTTTTTTGCCTCAAATCGTAGTAGTGGGTTTAAATGGTTATTATTGTTAGTTGGATTTGTTTTAGGTGCCGCAATTACTGTATCTGAACCTGCAGTGACAGTTTTAGGTAATCAAATAGAAGAATTAACAAATGGTCATATTAAGAAATTAACTATAAGAATTACTCTTGCTATTGGTATTGGTATAGCATCATTAATATCTATTCTAAAAATATTAACAGAAGTAAATATACTTTATTTTCTTGTTCCTTTATATGCAATTTCATTAATAATGATGATATTTACACCAAAGTTATTTGTAGGGCTTGCTTTTGATTCTGGAGGTGTAAGTGGTGGAGCTTTAACATCAGCTTTTTTAACACCATTAACCTTAAGTATAGCCCAGTCTGTTTCAGAATCTAAAGGGAGTGAGTTATCTATTTTAACTAATGGTTTTGGAATAATAGCTTTTATTTCTGTAACTCCATTAATTGCTGTTCAAGCATTAGGGATTATTTATAATATAAAAATAAAACTTTCTAAATCAATTAGTGAAGATGATATAAATGAACTTGAAGAACTTATAAATAATGAAGAGGAGGTAGTAGGAAATGACCTCAAATAATAATAAAAACTTACAGTATTTTGTTGTTATAGTTATAAAAGATTTGAAGGATGAAATTTTGTCAGTGTTAAGTGATTATAATGCTCATTTAATAGAAATTATATATGTACATGGTACTATAAGAACTAATCCATTAGTTAATGCATTTGGGTTAGATTGTAATGAGTGTAAAGTTATGATTTCTGGTTTATTAAAATATGAAAATGCCAAAGAATTGATTAGATTACTTTATGAGAATTATAAATTTGATAAACATAATACCGGTATTGCATATAGTATTTCGGTAGATAGTTTATCATTTTAAGAATGGAGATTAATATGAAAGAGTTAAAAGCACTATATATTATAGTAAATGCTGGATTTTCATCAGAGGTAGTAGAATTAGCACGTAAAATTGGTTCAACTGGTGCAACAATCATTAACGCAAGAGGTTCAGTATTAAAACCTAAAACTATTTTAGGGATAACGATAGATACTGAAAAAGAAATTATTCTTACTATAGTAGAAAAAGATATAGCCATAAAGATTACTGAAGCAATTAAAGAAAAACTAGGTGTTGGTACTAAAGCACATGGTTTATGTTTCTTTCTACCTGTAGAAATGTCTACATTAGATATATAATAAATTAATTATTTATAAAATAAGAACAGGGATTAGTAGTTATCTAGTCCCTTTTTCTAAATAATTATAATTAAAAATTATAGTAATTTTATAATTACTATGATAAAATGTAATGGCATTGTAGGTGATATTTTGGAAAAATATAAAGAAATAGAAAGAACAATTATAAAAACTTATAGAGCTCATTTATGGGCTCCTTTTGTCAAAGCTTTAAAAGAATTTGAATTGTTAAAACCAGGTGATAAAGTTTGTGTATGTATATCTGGTGGTAAAGATTCTATGTTGTTAGCTAAATTGTTTCAAGAATTAAAAAGACATTCAGATTTTGAATTTGATTGTTGTTATATGGTAATGGATCCAGGATATAATCAAGATAATTTCAAAAAGATTTTAGATAATTTAGAATTACTTAAAATTGATGCGGTTGTTAAAAAAACTGATATATTTGAAATTGCTAATATGCAAGAAAAAAGTCCATGCTATTTATGTGCTAAAATGCGTAGAGGGGCTTTATATAAATTAGCTCAAGAATTAGGTTGTAATAAAATTGCGTTAGGTCATCATTATGATGATGTAATTGAAACCACTTTAATGAATATGTTAAATAGTGGTTCATTCCAAACGATGGTTCCTAAATTACATTCTGATAATTATGAAGGCATGGAATTAATAAGACCTTTATATTATATTAGAGAAAAAGATATTTTAAGATGGATGCGTTATAATGAATTAGATTTCATAAAATGTGCATGTAAGTTTACAGATAGAATAGATATAGAAAAGACTTGTGATAGTGGTTCTAAACGACATGATACTAAAATGTTAATAAAACAATTATTAGAGTATAATCCTTTAGTAGAAAAGAATATTTTTAAATCAACTTTTAATGTTAATTGTGATAAAGTGTTGGGTTATAAGCTTAATAATAAACAAGTATCTTTTTTAGATGATTATGATAAAGAGTAGGAGTTTTTATTATGATTAATATATTAATAATTGATGATGATAAGAATACAAGATTCTTATTATATGAAGTATTAAAAATGAATAATTTTAATGTTTTTCAAGCAACTAATGGTGTTGAAGGTTTAGATATGCTTGAAAAAGAAAAAATAGATTTAGTAATAGTCGATATAATGATGCCTAAAATGGATGGTTATGAGTTTACTAAGGAATTACGCTCATATAATCCTAAATTACCGGTTTTAATGATATCAGCTAAACAATTACCTGGTGATCGTAAAAAAGGTTTTATGGCTGGTATAGATGATTATATGAGTAAACCTATTGATCATGAAGAATTAATATTACATATAAATGCATTACTTAGAAGAGCTAACTTAATTCTTAGTAATCAAATAATTATAGGTGATGTGGTAATTGATCAAGACTCATTTACTGTAACTAAAGGTGAAGAGGTACATGAATTACCTCAAAAAGAATTCCAATTGTTATTTATGTTATTATCTAGTCCTAATAAAATATTTACAAGATTACAAATCATGGATGAAATATGGGGCATAGATAGTGAAACAGGTTGGGAAACTGTTACTGTACATATCGGTAGATTACGTAAAAGATTTGAAGGTTGGGAAGAATTCCAAATTGAAAATATACGTGGTTTAGGATATAAGGCGGTGAAGAAGAATTGAATGTAAAGAAAATAAAGAGAAATATCAGAATAGCTGTTATTTTGTTAATGGCTTTAGTTTTGGTGTTAGCTCAATTATTTAGTAATGTTTTACAAATTGTATTCCTTGAAACTGGTGTTATTCCAAAAGAATGGATGTCTAATGAAGTTATTTTATCTACAGTGATATTTGGTATTACCGCTGTACTTTTTGGTTCAATAATAGCTGTTGCTTCTTCTTGGTTATTTGTTAAACCAATGAGTGAACTTGTAGATGGAATTGGTAGATTAGCTAGTGGTGATTATTCAACTAAACTAGTTGAAACTAGAAAATCATTTATTAATCCAATTTCTAAAAGTATTAATAAGTTGTCTATGGAATTAGAAAAGAACGAGTTTGTTCACTCTGATTTTATTAATAATTTCTCACATGAAATAAAAACTCCAATCAATTCTATTAATGGTTTAATTAGTTTATTGAAAAAAGGTAAGATAACAAAAGATAAGCAATTAGAATATTTAAATATTATCGAAGATGAAGTACATAGATTATCGAATATTACTACTAATATTTTGACTTTATCTAAATTAGAAAATCAAAGTATATTACCTAATAAAGTAAATTTTAATATTTCTGAACAAATAAGAATATGTGTTCTTATGTTAGAAAAGAAATGGAGTTCTAAAAACTTAAATCTTTCTTTAGATTTTGAAGAATTTGATATTAATGGTAATGAAGATATGCTTAAACATGTTTGGATTAATTTAATTGATAATGCGATTAAATTTGCGGATTATGGTGGTTCTTTAAATATTCGAGTTAATAAACGTACAAAATATTTATGTGTTGAAGTTGAAAATACAGGTTCTGAGATTAAAGAAGAAGATTTAGAAAGAGTGTTTAATAAGTTTTATCAAACTGATACATCTCATACAAAAGAAGGTAATGGTATAGGATTATCTATTGTAAAGAAAATAATTGATTTACATGATGGTCGTATATATGTAGAAAGTAAAGATAATGTAACTAATTTTATTGTTTATTTACCAATATAATAAAATTTTTAAAAAACCAATTTTAAATAAAGTTGGTTTTTTTAATAGATCTATATCTATTAACATATAATAATTAATAGTAAAATTTATAAAAAATATTACTTTTTTGGCAAATAACTTGCAAAAGTGCCAAAAATGTTATATCATTATAATAGTTAATTTTTTAAGGTTAACTGAAAGGGTGAAATTATGGAAGAAAATAAATTAGTATTACCTGCCATAGCTGTACGTGGAATCGTACCATTACCTAACAATGAATTCAGAATTGAAGTTGGTAGAGAAAATTCAGTTTTAGCATTAGATGCGGCTGAAAAGATGTATGGTGGAAATGTTTTATTATTAATCCAAAAAGATGCGAATAAAGTAGATGTTGAAACTTCTGATATAGAAAAAATTGGTGTATTAGCAAAAATAACTTTAAAACTTAAATTACCTAATAAAAATTATAAGGTTAAATTTAAAATTGCTGATCGTATAGAAGTTTTAGAATATACTTCAACAGAACCATATTTTGTATGTGCATATGATAAGTTACATTCAATTAGTAGTGGTGATGATTTAGAAGCTGCATTAGTTAAGAAAGTTTCAGCTGCAATTTCTAATGCAGGTATTAATGTGTTAGCTAATCCTGAAGAAGTTTCTAAGCTAATTGCAAAAGAGATTAATCCAGCTGTTTTATCAGATGTTATTGCATATAACTTAAAAACAAGCGGAAAAATGTCTAATAAATATCGTTATTTAGAATGTTTAGATGTTTCAACTAGATTACAATATATCTTAGATGATATTGAACATGAAAAAGCAATCGTTGAAATTGAAAACAAGATTAATAAAGATGTTAAAAAGTCAATTGATGAATCACAAAAAGAATATTACTTAAGAGAAAAAATGAAGGCTATTCAAAATGAATTAGGAGATAAAGCACGTCAAGAAGAAGATGTAGAAAATCTTAGAAAAGCTTTAGAAGAAGCTAAACTTCCTGCTAATGTTTATGAAAAAGCTAAAAATGAACTTCAAAAATATGCTTCAACTTCTAATCAAATGGCTGAATCTGGTGTTATTCGTACTTATTTAGATTGGATTATTAAATTACCTTGGTATAAACAAAGTGATGATGTTAATGATCTAAAGAAAGTATCAGAAAGTTTAGACAAAAACCATTATGGTTTAGATAAAGTTAAAGATCGTATTATTGAATATTTAGCAGTTAAAATGATGACTGGTAAAAATCCTAATACTATTTTATGTTTTGCTGGTCCTCCTGGAGTTGGTAAAACATCATTAGCTAAATCTATTAGTGAAGCTTTAGGTCGTAAATTTGTTAAGCAATCATTAGGTGGTGTACGTGATGAATCTGAAATCAGAGGTCATAGACGTACATATATCGGAGCATTACCTGGTCGTATTTTAAAAGGTATGAAGGATGCTGGTACAGTTAATCCAGTGTTCTTATTAGACGAAATCGATAAAATGACTGCAGACTATAGAGGGGACCCTTCAGCTGCAATGTTAGAGGTATTAGATCCTGAACAAAACAAATTCTTCTCTGATAACTATTTAGAAGAACCATATGACTTATCACAAGTTATGTTTATTACTACTGCAAACGATTTATCAAGTATTGCGGCTCCATTACGTGACCGTATGGAAATAATTGAATTATCAAGCTATACTGAAATTGAAAAATTCAATATTGGTTTTAAACATTTATTACCAATTGAATTAGAAGAACATGGTTTAGTTGAATCTCAATTAAAGATTACTGATGAAGCAATGTTTGCGATTATTCAAAACTATACTAGAGAATCTGGTGTACGTGAATTAAAGAGATTAATTGCAACTATTTGTCGTAAAACTGTTAAAACAATTTTAATTGATAAAGTTGAAAATGTTACTGTTACATGTGATAACTTAAAGGATTTCTTAGGAAAACCTAAATTCTTTAATAACAAAAATAGAGAACAAAACCAAGTAGGTATTGTTACTGGTTTAGCATATACATCATTTGGTGGAGATACTTTAGATATTGAAGTTACTACATATCCAGGTAAAGGTGCATTACAATTAACTGGTAAGTTAGGTGATGTAATGAAAGAATCTGCAATGGCTGCATATTCTTATGTTAAATCACATCATGAAGAATTTGGTATTGATCCATCTTTATTTGAAAAGAAAGATGTACATATTCATGTACCAGAAGGAGCTACTCCTAAAGATGGCCCATCTGCTGGTGTTACTTTAACAACAGCTTTAGTAAGTTGTTTTACTAATAAACCTGTTGATTGTCATGTAGGTATGACTGGTGAAATTACTTTACGTGGTCAAGTACTTGCTATTGGTGGTTTAAGAGAAAAAGCAATTGCTGCTAATAGAAGTGGATTAACTAAAATCTTTATTCCAATTGATAATGAAAAGGATATTGAAGATATTCCTGTTGAAGTTAGAAATGTTTTAGAAATTAAACCTGTTTCTAATATTAATGAGATATTATCTGAATTATTCTAATGGTGAGAACTCGAAAGAGTTCTCTTTTTTCTTTATTATAAAAAATATTTTAAAATAATTATTTATTTTGTCTATTAATTATAATGAAGGAGGAAAATACAATGAATATTTATGATTTAAAAATAGAGGATAGACCTAGAGAAAGATTAATTAAAATGGGACCATCTAGTCTAACTGATATAGAGTTATTAGCTATAATTTTAGGTAGTGGAACTAAAGAGGAAAATGTATTAGAATTATCAACTAATATCTTAAAAAAATATAGTTTTAATGTAATGAAAGAATTATCCTATCAAGAATTAATTAATATTAATGGGATTAAACAAGCAAAAGCTTGTAAGCTATTGGCGTGTTTTGAAATTGCCAAAAGAGCTATAAATGTTAATGATTTAAATATTATATTAGATAATTCAAAGTCAATTTATAATTATATAAAAAATGACTTTTATTTATCGTCTAAAGAAATGATATCTGTTGTATACTTAGATATTAAATTAAGAGTTATTAAAAAAGATATATATGAGGGAGATAGTCCACATAACATTAATTTACCTATGAAGGATATTGTAAAAAATGCAATTAACTATAATGCTAGTTGTATAGTTATTGCACATAATCATCCTTCTAATGATTTAACACCTTCTTTAACTGATATGGAACAAACTTATAAGTTAAAAAATATATTAGATAATATTGGTATTATTCTTTTAGAACATTTAATAATTGGAATTAATGGATATTATTCATTTAATGATTATGGTCTATTAAAAGATATAAATGAATAATATTTATTGGTGATTATTTTTGAAAAAGAAGATTATTAAATATAGTTTATTATTTATTTTATTAATTTGTAATTTTTTAATAAAGCCAATAAATAGTATTTTAAATAAAGAGATTAATATAGCTAATGTTAATTATATATTTGGTAAAAGTTTATACGATGATAGAGTTGTTAATAAAGAATATACGGAAGTAATTGATTATTATATTGAAGATGGATTGTTATATGTATTTCCAATATCTGGAGAAATTAAATTACCAATAGATGTTTCTATTGTTAAAGTTAATTCTGATTCAATTGAAGTTATTGATAAAGATCAAAGATATTATTTATATAATATTGATAAAAGAAGTAAGGCGTTATATCAGTATGTATATAGTAATGAAATATTAGGATATACAAATGACTTTTATATAATTAAGACTAATAATCTAGATTATATATGTAGTAAATTAATTATAAATTATGAAGCAGTTTAAGATATGTTATTCGTTTTATTTTTTACTTTTATTAATATTATTTTCTCCCAAACAATATATAGTCTATAAGTTGATAATTTGTTTATTTGTTCATGAATTAGGTCATTTATTATTTATATGGTTATTTAAATATAAATACTCCAAAATAGAAATATCTATATTTGGTATATTTATGGAACTTAATAAAAATAAACAAATCTTTTACAAAGATTTAATAATATATTTAGGTGGTATATTTTTTAATTATTTATTCTTTCTTATTACTAAAGATGGTGATTTTAAATTGATAAATTTATTATTAATAATTGTTAATATTATGCCTATATATCCACTAGATGGTTATAATATTTTAAAAACAATAATGTTTAAAATAATACCTCATTACTTTAGTTTAATTTTATTAAAAACAATAAGTTTGATTATACTAAGTTTATTAAGTATTTATGGGATTTTAATAAGTGTTGATTTATTTGTATTTATAAGTTTATTGTATCTAGTTGTTATAAATATAATGAGCATATTTAATATTAATTATTTACATAAGAGTTTTTTATTAGATAAGTATTTATATAAATGGAAATATAAGAAAAAACAAATAAGGTTTAAAGGTGATTTTAAGCTTTATTTTTACAAATATAATAATATTTATGTCATTTTAAATGACAATATAATAGAAGAAGAAACAATATTAGAAAGTATATTTAATATTGCTTCATAATTTTACAAAAGTGTGGTATAATAATAGAAATATATTTTTTTGGAGGTAACAATATGAAGAATTATGGTAGTTTTGACTTTTTAAGTAAACTTTCATTTGAAAGAATAGGTGGTTCTGAATGTGAATTAAAGGCTGCAAATATGATTATTTCTGAATGTCATAAATTAGGTGTAGAAGCACATTTAGAAGATTTTTTAGTAGATGGTTATACAGTTAAAGCAGTTAGTTTAGAAGCTAATGGTGTTAGCTATGAAGTTACTGGTGTAGGTATGAGTGGTTCAACTCCTAATGATGGTGTATGTGGTAAATTATTAGTTTTAGAAAATGATGCACAATTAGATGTTTATGAATCATTAGAAGAATATGTTGTATTTGTTCCATCTAGAATTGGTGTAAAAACTTATAAAACATTATGTGAAAAGAAAGCTTTAGCTTTTATTTGTGCTAGTGGTTCTGTTTATGATGATAAAGCTAATACTGATTTAGAAAAAATGACTATTAGAGAACGTCATTATACTAATGGTAAAGTACCAGGAGTATGTATTAGAATGATTGATGCTCAAAAAATGTTATTAGATAATCCTGAATGTGTACATGTTGTTTTATTACAAGATGAATATAAAAATACTAGCCATAACGTTGTAGCTAGTATCGAAGGTGATGGTTCAACTAAAGAAGTAGTATGTTTTACTGCTCACTATGATAGTGTACCATTTTCAACTGGTGCTTATGATAATGGTACTGGTTCAACTACTATATTAGAAGCATTAGCTTATTTTAAAGAAAATAATCCAAAACGTAACCTTAAATTTATTTGGTGTGGTTCTGAAGAAATGGGATTATTAGGCGCTAAAGCTTATTGTGAAGCACATAAAGATGATTTAGTAAACTATAAATTATGTATTAATGTTGATATGACTGGTGTTGTATTAGGTAAGGATATTGCTTGTTGTACAAGTAAAGAATCATTAGTAAGCTATATTAATTATATGGGTAAAGAAGTTGGCTTTAATATTCAAGCTAGACAAGGAGTTTATTCATCTGATTCTACACCATTTGCTGATAGCGGTGTTCCAGCTTTATCTTTTGCTAGATTAGCTCCTAGAGGTGGTGCTGAAATTCATAGTAGAAAAGATGTATTAGATCATTTAGATAGTAAGAATTATTATGAAACTTGTGGATTTATTAATAGTTTTGCTAGTAGAATGGTTAATAGTAAAGTGTTCCCTGTTGAAGCTGGTATTCCAGATAATATGAAAAATGAAATAGATATCTATTTCGGTAGAAAAGAACGTAATTAAGAAAAAGTCCCCTACTTTTTAAAAAGTAGGGGCATTATTTATTAAAGTTAATAAATCAATATATTGTGTTGATACTTCATTGTATGTTTTTTCATTTACTAATTCACATTTATCAATAGAAGAAATGTTTTGTTCTTTTAATACATAGGTTAAATTATTTATAGCTTCAATTAAAGAGTTGTCTAAAGTAGTATTTATGAATACATTTACCATTCTTTGTCCTATACTTTTAAGTGAATATAATAAATGATGATCACCAATTAATACATATTTATCATTTAATATTTTAACTGATAAATGAATATTGTCTGGATCAATTATAGTATCTAATTTGTCTATTCTATTTTCATTTAAAAATAATTGAGAGACTTGAATACATTCAATTGGTAATTTAAATGTAAATACTTTATCAAATTCGGCGTAAAATGAATCATCTTTTGATTTGATAATATTTACATATTCATAAGCATTTCTAAACTCTTCAACTACTATTTCTAAGTAATCTGGATTATCATATTTTACATAAGCTATATTATTTTGTTTTTCAAATTCATAATAATAAGTATCATTGTTTTCATCAATTACTTTATAACAATAGCCTAAAACTTTAGAAGTAGTATTTAAACTAGTTTTCGAATATTCTTTTATTATTTGCATATATATCACTCTTTTCAATGATTATTATACTAAAAATTAATATAAAAAGAAATATTATTTTTGTGAAACGCTTTCATAATGAAAAAATATTTAAATCAAGTATAATATCCTTATAAGAAGAGAAGAGAGGGGTATCTTTATGAACATTGTTACAAAAAAAGACACTCAAAAGAAAATTGATTTTGACAAATGGATCGAAAGTGAAAAGAAACATCAAGATATGTGTGGAACTTACGATTTCTGTAAATATTGTGATAAATCAGTGAAAAATCCTTGCGCTAATGCAGTTGAAGCTATTACTAAAGCTTTAAATGAAACTGCATATAACAAGTAAGATAAATTAAAGTGAAGAAATTCACTTTTTTTTATTTTTTTGTAAATCTTATTTACAATTATTTAAATAAGTAGTAAAATTATAAACGATATTATTGGATAAATAAAATTAATAAAAGTATATTTAGGTGAATTTTTTCATCCAATAAAAGTTCAAATCTTTTTTAATTTAATAGGAGGAAAATATTATGAAAAGAATTTTAAAAGGTTTAATTTTTGCCTTTGTTGGAGTTCTTGCGTTCACGTTAGCTTCATGTGAAGAAAAATCTGAACATCAACCACAATTAGGTTGGTATCGTGATGCATCAAGCCACTGGCATAAGTGTGATCATTGTGATGAACAATTAGATTTAGCTGTTCATAACTATGATTTATGGATTAAGTCT
>JBGVFV010000099.1:0-5668 GCA_045121295.1 Candidatus Pelethenecus sp. | reverse complement strand
ATTATTAAAAATAGACCATATACTTCAATGAAAGACTTTCATGATAGAATGCATTTAGTTAAACAAGAAATAACATTAAAAGATGGTAAAAAACAAATGAAGGCTTTAATTTCAAAAGAACAAATGTTAAACTTAATTAAGGCAGGATGTTTTGATGACTTAGAACCCGAAAAAACTAGAGTTGAATTACTTGAAGAATTCTTACATATGGAATACCCTGATAAACGTAGCTTAACATCAGGTGCTATGGAACAATTATTAAAACGTGGATTAATACCAGATGAATATTCAGAAGAGTTACGTTATTATAATTTTAGAAACTATTTACGTGAAGGAATTAAAGTTAATGACGGTGAATTACCACAACACATGGATTCAGATTATAAAGTAACGAAAAGTAAAAAATGGTACTTACTTGACGGTGAAGATGAAGTAGATACACAAGAAATAGTAGACATATTTTTTGAAATGTTCCCACAATTACAAGAGGGTAAACATTGGGTATATAATACTACTAATGAGTCATATGAAAATGCTATTTGGGTTGAAAGTGGTGCAAGTAGCAAAGGAACATTTGAAGCGTGTTATAAGGCAAATACACAGCGTCTAAACAATTATTTACGTTCACCAGAGTTATTACAAGCATACAATGTGCTGCTGTTTATGGAGCATAAAAAAGAGGAAATACCAGGTACGATTTCTAGTTACGAAATGGAGACAATGTGCTGCTATTTCCACGAACATGAACTAGCACATTTAAATGAAGACTATTATAAAGTTGTTAATTTCTTTGAATTACCAGAAGAACCAGTTGTAGTAGATTATTGGGAACGTACAGATAAAGATACTGGTGAAGTAATACAGATACCAAAATTTAGAATACATCAAATTTGTGGTACTGTTTTAGGAAGAAATACTAATAAACATACGGTAACATTATTAACTGAATATGGTGTTGTAGAATGTAAATATCAAAAAGGACAATTCACTCACTACGATAAACGTTTGTCGGTAGTTAATGATGAGGGTGTTAAAAAGATTGTTGAAAATACATGGTTCCAACGTGGTAATTTATTATTTGTGCGTGGTATTAGAAACGGTAGTCAATTTAGAGTTAAAACATATAAAAACGGTTTGTACGAACATTCAACTGCGTTAATTGAGAAAGTATACGAAGATGGAGTAGTATTAACTAAAGAAGAAAGAACACAAATTTAATAGATAGGGGTTGATTACCCCCTATCTTTATACTATAATAATAATGTAAACAAGACATAACAAAGAGAGGATAATGTTAATGGATAATAATACAAGAGCTCAACAAACAATGCCTTTTATGAAACCCGAGATTGATATTGTAAAAGTTTTAGAAACACGTAACATTGACTTCGACGAACAGTTTACGATGGATTATGTACAACAAGTAATTGAAGTTTTAGATAAAATTGAAACATATGATAGTTTAATTAATGCAGCAGAAGAAGAAAAATATATTCGTATTACATTGTCAACACCGGGTGGTAGTATTTTTTCACTATTTGGTTTACTAGAAAAAATTGAGGCATTAAAAAATAAAGGTTATACAATTCATACACACGTTAAAAGTTTAGCAGCAAGTTGTGGATTTGTTTTATTTGTTAGTGGTAATTACAGAACAATTTCACAATTCGGATACTTATTAAACCACCAAGGTTCAAGTATGACAGGTGGAACAGTACGTGACATGGAAGTAAGTTTAGACTTAACTAAAAAACTTGAACAACAAATTAATGATTACATTCGTAAAAATACTGAATTAAGTGAAGATGAAATTCAAAGACCATATAGAACTAATTGTGACGTGTGGTATACAAGTAACGAGGCTTTAGATTTAAAACTTGTTGATAAAATTGAAAATTATTAAATTAAAGGTTGAAACTTAACAAAAAACATACTATAATATAGATGTAAGTTAAATTAAACAAACAAAGGAGAATTGATATTATGGAAAAAAACATGAGTGCTAACGATAAAATGGTAGAGTTAAAAGACGTTATTGTTACTATTAATGGAGAAGAATACAATTTAGGTGAACTTACTTACGAAGAATTTAGTGTGTTAATGAGTGAACTAGATGATGAAGAAGCAGCAAGAGTTTTAGATGAAGTAGTTAAAACGGTTGGAGAAGAACAGTTCATTAAATTTTTAGCAAAACTACAATTATTAGCGGAAATGGAAGAAATGGATGACGAAGAAGAAGTAGAAGTAGAACGTAAAGAAGAGAAAAAAGAAAAACCAAAAGAAGAAAAAGGTAAACAGCCAGTAATTTTAGACCCAGTACGAATGGTTGACATGAACGACTTTTACAGTTACGACCCAGAATTAGTAGTACAAGGTATTGATTCAGTGAGTGAAAAAGTTGGACAATACATGGCATTTGTAAATGCAGGTTTAACAAACCAACAAGCATATGAATTAATTACAATTGGTGACAAACGTGAGCATGAATTAAAAATGGCTGAAAAACAATTAGAATTAGAACGTTTAAAAATTGAAGCACAATTACGTGCTAAAGGAATTAGCCAACTACTTAACCGATAAGGTTAAGTAGTATCTTAAAACTAAATAAGGAGTGATTAGAATGGATAAAATGGTTTTTATTCTAGAATTGAAAGTGAGAAAATTTGATGCACAAAGTGTTGTATTAACTGCTGTTGGTACTGAGGATATTGATTATTTATATGACGTAGCAAAACGAAACGCAAATGATGGTTATGATTTAATTTTAAAAACATTTGAAAACGGAATTCCAGTTGAAGTAAGTCTTTACCAACCAGACAAAGAAGATTTTAAGGTGATTATGTGTTATGAAAAAGAGTAGTTAAAACTACTCTTTTTTTTATTTTTAGGTTGATTTTCATCTTGTTTTATACTATAATATATATGAAAGGAGTGATTCGTATTGTTCATACTGAAAGTACAATTACTGAGTCGTTGGTTTCCTAAAGCGGGTAAACACGTAGAATCAGGAGACTGGCAAAAAGTTCAAGTTAAGGTAATAGAGTGCGTTGAAAATAAAGACAAAGAACCTATTCCAAGAGAAATGGTTTTAGTTGGTAATATGGTTGATATGCAACAAGATGGAAGTATTTATAAAGTATATATTGAAACATCAATGCACGAAAAATATGGATTGCAATATAATGTTAAATATTCACAAGAAATACGTTCATTTGATAGTAAACAACAAAAAAGAAACTTTTTGAATATGTTTCTAAGTGAAAGACAAATTAATTCATTATTTGAGATGTTTGAAGACCCAATACAATTATTAGAAATGCATGATATTGAAAAGCTATGTCAAACAAAAGGTATTGGTGAAAAAACAGCAAATAAAATGATTGAACGTTATGAAGCATGTAAAGATTATGGACCAGCATACGGAGAACTAGGTGCATATGGATTAACTCCAGCAATGATTAAAAAACTTATTGACCGTTATGGTTCACCAGATACTGCATTGAGTAAAGTACAAAATAATCCATATTTATTAGCATCACAAGTAGATGGAGTAGGTTTTTCTAGGGCAGATGCTATTGCACTTGAGACTGGTATAGGTAAACATGATTTAAGACGTGTAATAGCATTTATAAAGTTTTATATGTATGAAACTGCTAATAATACTGGAAGTAGTTATATGACATATGATGAATTATTAGATGCACTAGATGAACAATTAGGTACGGATTTACCACAAGAAGTTATTGATGAAGCCATGCAACAATTAGTCGATGATAAAACAATTTGGTACACAGATAGAAATAGAAGTGATGAATACGGTGAATATGTAGAAACAATTATAGCATTGACTAAAAACTATGAGACAGAACTTTCCATTGCTAAAAATTTACTTAGATTAATTAAAGGTACAAATAACATTGACTTAGATGCTAATAAGGTTGATGATTTGGTTAAACCACAAGAAATGAGACAACGTTGGAATTTTACTGAAAGACAAAAAGAAGGTATAAAAGCAATTATTAATAGTAATGTTGTTATTATACGTGGTTATGCTGGTACTGGTAAATCAAGTACTGTTGCAGGTTTACTTTCATGTTTAGATGACGATTACAGATTTAAACAATGTGCTTTAAGTGGTAAAGCTAGTGTAAACTTACGTGATATAACTGGAAAAGATGGTAGTACAATACATACTTTACTAGGTGTTGATTTTGAACATGGTGGATTTAAACATAATGAAAGTAAACCACTAGAAACTGATATGGTTATACTAGATGAGGCTTCAATGGTTGATATTAACTTATTTAATCATTTAATTAAAGCAATTCCTACTGGAGCAAAATTTATTTTATTAGGAGATACCAACCAACTAGAATCAATAGGTGTTGGAAATATTTTATTGGACATGATTGATAGTGAATTAGTACCTTGTATTACTTTTGATGAAATACATAGACAAGGTGCTAAATCAGGTATTATTCCATTTAGTATTGAAGTAGCACAAGGTAAAACAAAATATAAAGACAGTTGGGTTGGTGCTGAAACACTAGGTGAACTAAAAGACTTGACTATTGTAGGTTATAAACATGACCAACAACTTGAAGAACGTGAATCAGTAGACTTGATTGTAAGTAACTTTAAAAAACTATTTAGACGTTGTAAAGACATTTCAGAGATAGCAGTAATATTACCAACTAAATCAAGTGGTACGGGATGTTATAAAATAAATCAATTAATACAAGACATAGTATTGCCTGAACGTAGAAGAGGAGAAGGTATTGAATTAGGAACTAAAAAAGAACCATTTACAGTTTATAAAGGTGATAAAATTATTAATTTACAAAACAATTATACAGTAACACCAAACATATTTAATGGTAATATGGGTGAAGTAATTGAAGTTGATGCCACAAATAAACAGATAGTAGTTGATTTTTATAATATTGGTGAAGTAGTTATGAAAGGTGATATGTTAAATAATATTGCTTTAGGATACTCAATTACATGTCATAAAGGACAAGGTTCTACTATTCCATATGTTATTTACTGTATTGATTACTCACATTTTATTATGTTAAACAGACAACAATTATATACAGGTATTACACGAGCTAAAAAACATTGCATATTAATTGCTGAAACAAAAGCATTAAATAAAGCTATTAGAACAAATCACGTAGTTCACAAACGTACTTTTTTATACCACTTTTTATGTGGTAATTTAAAATTTTAGGGTTGAAAAACCCTATATCTTATACTATAATATATTTGAGAGGAGGTGATGTTGTTTTAGTGGTACCCACAATTTAATAGAAGAAAGGATAGATTATAGTGGTACCCACAATTTAATAGAAGAAAGGATAGATTATAGTTGAAAATTATCAAAAAAAATGGAACGTTAGTAGATTTTGACGGACAAAAAATTATTGATGCAATTCGTAAGAGTGCAGAGAGGGCAATGGTTAGATTAACCAAAGAACAAGAGGCAGAAGTAGTTGCAGAAGTAGCATACCAATGTAGTAAGTATGAATTATTAATGCAAAACGATACTCCAGTAGCTGAAGTACATAAAATGGTTGAACAAGCATTACGAAAAGTTGAACCTAGAGTAGCAGAAGCATATGCAAATTATAGAAATTATAAAATTACATTTGTAAACATGATGGAC